>NZ_DASVFL010000067.1:0-120301 GCF_036380075.1 Lentzea sp.
GTGGGGTGGTCCCGTCACGAGCAGTGCTCGAGGCAGCCACACCCGAGGGGAGAGGTCAAGTCGCGAAAAGCGTGCGACTTGACCTCTCCCCTCGGGCGCGGCAAACGCGTGAGCACTGCTCGTGACGGGACCACCCCACCTGCCAGGCATGGAAAAAGCCAAGAGCACAAGCCAAGACTGCTCGCCTTCGGCTTCGCTGTCAGGCCTTCTTCAGCGGGCGAGCGCCGAGTTCGTCTGCCAGCAGTTTGAGCAGCACCGTTTCCGGGTCCTGCGCTTGTGGGACTACTGCTGACGGGTCCAGTGGGCGGGCGGCCTCGGCGAGCATCGCCTCTTCGTCGTCCGGCTCTGGCGGCAGGGGGTCGTCGGGCTCGGGTGGTTCTGGGGGCGGTGGGACGTCGTCTGCCGGTGGGCGGGGGGCCGGGCGTTGGGGTGGGTCCGGTTGCCTTGCTTGTTGCGGTTGGCCCTGCTGGCTTGGGCGGGTGGGGGCTGGGCGGGGGGCCTTGGCCTGGGCGGTTGCCTGTGGGGTGGCGCCTGGGGTGCCGTGGGTGCAGCGGACCTGCCAGGTGCCGCCTAGAACGGTGGCCAGGGCGTTGGCGATCGCCTCGGTGTTGCGGGGTTCTGCGAGGCGGCGGGCCAGGGGGGCTGAGGTGTGGGTGACGGTGACGGTGTTGCCGTCCACCTCGCTGACCATCGCGTTGGTCAGCATCGCCTCGGTGCTCCTGCTGGAGGAGCGGACCGCTGCCAGCAGTTCCGACCAGACCCTGCGGACCGCTGTCGCGTCCATGGCGCCCACGGCGGTTGCTGCGGGCTCCGGGGACTGCGGTGGTGCCTGGGGGGCCGGTTCCGCGACGGCTACCGGGGTCGGGGTCGGGGTGGGAGCGGGGGGTGCCTGGACTGGAGCGGCTTGAACCGGGGTGGGCGCCGGGGGTGCTGCTGCCTCCACCTGGATCGTCGCGGGGACGGGTGGGGTCGGGCGCGTGGGTGCCGGCTGGTCTGCGGGGGTCGCTGGTTGCTGGGACCTGCGGGTGAAGACCGGGCCGCCTGCTGGTGCCTGGGGGTCGCCCGGTGCTGCCGCGATGGCGGCCGGGGGGCGGCGTTCCAGTTGTTCGAGGCGTTGGAGCAGGGCCGCTTCCGACTGGCTCACCGACGGCAGGAGCATGCGGGAGACCAGGAGTTCCAGCAGCAGGCGGGGGGCCGTGGCGCCGCGCATCTCCACCAGGCCCGCGTGGACGATCTCGGCGTAGCGGGTCAGGGTGGCCGGGCCGATTCGTTCGGCCTGGGCCGCCATCGTGGCGAGCTCGTCCTCCGGGGCGTTGACCAGGTTGCGGTCGGCCGCGTCGGGGACCGCGCAGAGCAGGACCAGGTCGCGGAGGCGGTCGAGGAGGTCGCTCGCGAAGCGGCGGGGGTCGTGGCCCGCGTCCACCAGGCGGTCGATGGTGCCGAAGACCGCCGCGCCGTCGCCTGCGGAGAGGCCGTCGACCACGTCGTTGATCAGGGCCGAGTCGGTGACGCCCAGGAGGGTGATGGCGCGCTCGTACTTCACCCCGTCGGGGCCCGCGCCGGACAGGAGCTGGTCCATGACCGACTGCGTGTCGCGGGCCGAGCCGCCGCCCGCGCGGATGACCAGCGGGAAGACAGCCGGTTCGACGGCCACGCCCTCGGCGGCGCAGTTGCGTTCGAGCAGGGTGCGCATGACGCCGGGCGGGATCAGGCGGAACGGGTAGTGGTGCGTGCGCGAGCGGATGGTCGGGAGGACCTTGTCCGGCTCGGTGGTGGCGAAGATGAAGATCAGGTGGTCCGGCGGCTCTTCGACGATCTTCAGCAGGGCGTTGAAGCCCTGCGTGGTGACCATGTGCGCCTCGTCGATGATGAAGACGCGGTACTTGGCCTCCGCCGGGGCGTAGAACGCCTTGTCGCGCAGTTCGCGGGCGTCTTCCACGCCACCGTGCGACGCCGCGTCGAGCTCCACCACGTCGACGCTGCCCGTGCCGTTGGGCGCGAGGCCGATGCAGCTGTTGCACTCGCCGCACGGGTCGGGCGTCGGGCCCTTCACGCAGTTCAGCGAGCGGGCCAGGATGCGGGCCGACGAGGTCTTGCCGCAGCCGCGCGGGCCGCTGAACAGGTACGCGTGGTTCACCCTGCCCGCCGACAACGCGACACGCAGCGGATCGGTCACGTGCTCCTGGCCAACGACCTCGGAGAACGTGGCCGGACGGTACTTGCGATACAGAGCGAGCGCCACGCCCGAGACAGTACCGGGGGGCACCGACACAAAAAGGGGACCCCGTGCACCCACCAGAGCCCGCTTATCCTTGCTGCCTTCCGGCCCTGGGGAGGTTCGCGAGATGTGTGCCGCACGAGGTCCGACGCAAGTGTAGCGAACGATGTTGATCGAACGCATGTTCGAGTTGCCCACAGCGTTGTCCCCAGGTGTGGACAACTCCGGAACACCTGGTCAGGACTCGATCTCCGCCAGCCTGCGGCGCAGGAAGTCCCGTTCCGGATCGGTTCCGGCGAGCTCGATCGCCTCGCGGTAGGCCCGCGCGGCCTCCTCGTCGCGGCCGAGCCGGTGGAGCAGGTCGGCGCGGGCAGCCCTGAACGGGTGGTAGTCGCGGAGCCTGGGTTCGCCGGCGAGCTCGTCGAGCAACGCGAGCCCGGCCGCGGCCCCGTCGCGCATGGCGACCGCCGCCGCCCTGTTCAGCTGGACGACCGGTGACGGCGTGAGCTTGTCGAGGACGCCGTAGAGCGCCACGATCTGCGGCCAGTCGGTGTTCTCGAAGTCCGGCGCCTCGTCGTGCAACGCGTTGATGGCCGCCTGCACGCCGTACGGCCCGTAGCCGCCCGTGAGAGCACGTTCGGCCAACGCCGTGCCCTCGTCGATCATGTCGCGGTCCCAGAGTGCGCGGTCCTGGTCCTCCAGCAGCTCCGGCCGGGCGCCGCGGCGGGCGTGGACGAGCAGCATCAACGCCAGCAGGCCCGTCACCTCCCGCTCCCCCGGCAGCAGGTTCGCCAGGATCCGCGCCAGCCGGACCGCCTCCTCCGCGAGGTCGTCGCGCTGGGCCGCGTACCCCTCGGTGAAGATCGAGTAGACGGCCTGGAGCACGCCGGGCAGGCGTTCCGGGAGCTCGTGCGGGTCCGGCACGCGGAACGGGATGCGCGCCTGGCTGATCTTCTTCTTCGCGCGCACGATCCGTTGCTGCATGGTCGTGACCGGCACGAGGTAGGCCCGCGCGACCTCGGGCGTCGTGAAGCCCGCGAGGCAGCGCAGGACCAGCGCGCCGCGGTCCTCCTCCGGCAACGCCGGGTGCGCGCACGTGAAGAACAGCTCCAGCCGCTCGTCCGGCAGCACGTCCCCCGCGGGCGGGTCCGCGCGGTCGACCTCCACCTGCAGCACCGCCAGCCGCGCCGCGTGCACCTTGTCGCGGCGCAACCGGTCGACGGCCTTGCGGCGCGCGGTCGTGAGCAACCACGCGCCGGGCCGGTCCGGCACCCCGTCCACCGGCCAGTGCCGCAACGCCGCCTCGACCGCGTCGGAGGTGACCTCCTCGGCCAGGTCGAGGTCGCCGAAGCGCTTGACCAGGGTGGCGAGCAGCCGGCCGCGCTCCTCCCGGAACACCTGCTCGACGTTCACCGGATCAGAAGTCGAACTCGGCGATCGGCCTCACGACCACGGCCCCGCCATCGCGCGAGCCGGGGCACTTCGCCGCCCACTCCAGCGCGGCGTCGAGGTCCGGCACGTCGATGACGTCGTAGCCGCCCAGCACCTCGCGCGTCTCGGCGAACGGCCCGTCGGTGACCGTGCGCCTGCCGTCCTGTCCGACCTGGACGGTGGTGGCGGTGACGAGGTCGGCCAGCGAGTGGCCGGAGACCAGGACGCCCGCGTCCTTCATCTCCTTCTCGTAGGCCTGCCAGTCCGCGACGGTGCAGTTCGCCTGCTGGTCAGCGGCCGCGTAGATCATCAGCATGTACTTCACGGTGTGCCCTCCTCAGTCGGTGTTTACGGGACCACGACGAGCGGGCCTCCGTCAGATCGACACGACCCCCGAGGTTTTTTCGGCGACCCCCGTTTTGGGCCCCGGAACCCCCGTCCGGTAAGGTTCTCCACGGAGGATTCGCATAGCGGCCTAGTGCGCACGACTGGAAATCGTGTTGGGTTCACCCCCTCACGGGTTCAAATCCCGTATCCTCCGCTCTTTTCTCCGGAAGGGCGCCGAACCTCAACGTTCGGCGCCCTTCCGGCGTTACGGTTGCATGATGCTGCACGAAGAGCTGATGCTGCTGTTCATCAACCAGCAGACCGGAAAGCTGCACGTCGACTCGACCTCCGCGGAGAACGCGCTCGCCGGTGCCGTGCTCATCGAGCTGGTGAACTCGGGACGCGTCGCGTTCGAGCCCGACGGCAAGAAGCTCCGGGTCGTCGACCCGGCGCCGTTGACGAACCCGTTGCTCCAGGAGTCGGTGTCGAGGATCGACCAGCCGATGAAGCCGCAGAAGGCGGTGGAGCGGCTGCGGAAACGGGTGCGCGACACCGTGGCCGCGGAGCTGGAGACCGGTGGCGCCGTGCGGGTCGAGGCGCGCAAGGTGCTCGGGATCTTCCCCGGCAGGAGTTACGTGATCACCGACGAGCGCAGGAACGACGAGGTGCGCCAGGCCGTCGGCGACGTCGTGCGCGGGTATCGCGGGGCGGATGAGCGCACCGGGTCGTTGATCACGCTGCTGCACGCGGCGAACGGTGTGCACAGGGTGTTCGAGGGCGACAAGCGCGAGCTGAAGCGGCGGGCCAAGGACATCGCCGACGGCAACTGGGCCGGTGACGCCGTGCGCAAGGCCATCCAGGCGATCCAGGCCGGTGTCATGGCCGCGACGGCCGCTGCCGCCGCCGCGTCGTCTGGCTGACGCGGCGACGGCAGCTGCGGAGGCTACTTCTTCAGGCAGTCGATGATGTCCTCGAGGGCGAACACGATCTTGTCGACGTTCGCGTCACCCGTGGAGGGGCGGGCGCGGACGATCTGCGGGTCGTGGTCGCTCGCCTGGTCGGCGAACTCGGCGTTGATGTGCACCACGTCGTAGCTGAAGCGCGTGATGTTCTTGCTCATCAACAGGTGGTCGAGCGTCTGCGAGTTGCCCTCGAAGACGTAGCTGTACCGCTCGCTGACGGGCAGCGTCTCGATCAGCGCCTTCAGGTTGCCGTCACCGGTCAGCGTCTTGAGCGCGGGCGAGAACTGGTAGTCGTTCAGGTCGCCCGCGAGCACCACGTTGGCGCCCTTGTCGATCGCGCGGATCTGCTCGGTGAACGCCTTCAGCGCCGCGGCCTGCTTGGCGCGCTGCACCTCCGAGGAACGGGTCGGCGGCTGGTTGCGGCCGTGGATGGCCTCGTCGCCGCCCTTGGAGTTGAAGTGGTTCGCGACGACGAAGACGGTGCGGCCGCGGAACTTGAACTCGCCGGCGAGCGGCTTGCGGCTCGCGGTCCACGCGTCGTTCAGCGGGTCGATCCGGCCCGGTGACACGGAAAGCGCGGCGCGGCCGTTCTTCTTCACGACCTGGACGGGCGTCTTGAAGTCGCCGCCGGGACGGTCCACGAAGGACACCCGCTGCGGGTTGAAGAAGAAGCCGACGCGGATGTTGCCGCCGGGCTCGCCGCCGTCCTTGAGGTTCTCCGGGTCGATCTGGCGCCACTGGTAGCGCGGGCCGCCCTTGGCCGCGATCGCGTCCGAGAACTTCTGCAGCGTCTGGTCCGCCGCGACGACGCCGTCGTTGGTCGCGCCGTTGTTGTCCTGGATCTCCTCCAGCACCAGCACGTCCGGGCTGCGCAGGTTCGTCGTGACGCCGTCCGCGAGGCGGTCGAACTTCTCCTGCGGGTCGGACGGGTCGAGGTTCTCGACGTTGTAGGTCGCGACCGAGAGCTCGGACTCCTTCTGCTGCGCCGTGACCTCGCGCTGCAGGTTGGAGGAGGCGTACGTGCCGAGGTTCAGCGCGGCCAGCGTGTAGCCGCCGAAGTTCGTGTACTCCATGGCGCCGACGGTCGCGCCGGTGAACACGTCACCGACGTTCGCGGCGGGCAGCGTGCCGGCGGTCTTGATCTTCAGGCGGCCGCTGTTCTGCTGGTCGTAGCCGGTGTAGATGGTGCCGCCGCGCTGCGTGCGGAACTGGTCGGGGTTGACCGTGACCCAGACCTCGCCGAACGTGTTGCTCGGGCCGACCACGCGGGCGTCGTCGACCTGGACGAGCATGCCCTCGAGCGACTCGAAGTAGTCGAGGCCGTACTTGGCCGGCTCCAGCGGGAGCTGCTCGATGCTGCCGCCGGGCGCGGGCAGGTAGCCGGCCGGGACGTTCTTCACGACGACGGGCGCCGGGACGGGGTTGCCCTTCGAGACCGTGATCGTGGTGGGCGAGGTGATCTCGGTGAGGGTCTGGTTGGAACCCGTGTCGCCGCCCGGCCGGTACTCGGCGACCGTGCCGCTGACCAGCACGCTGTCGCCCACGGCGACGGTCGGCGCGCTGCCGGCCGTGTAGACGAAGACGCCCTCGCTGGTGCGCGGGTCGTCGTCCGGGGTGGTGTCCTGGATCCAGAAGCCGCGGTCACCCGTGGCGCGCGTGCCGGTGACGACGCCGGGGACGTTGGTGACCTTCTGGCCCACCAGCGGCGAGACGCGCGTGACGCCCTGGACGTCGCGGATGCGCTTGTCGCCGGGCGTGGGGTCGGGATCGGGGTCCGGGTCCGGGTTGCCGCCGCCCGGCGTCTCGCCCTTGGAGTTGGTCGGGGTGGGAGCGCCGACGGCGAAGTCCGCTGAGTTGTCGTCAGTATCGGCCAGCCCGGTCTTGCGCGACGCCGAGGTGGTGTTGCTCAGCGCGCCCGTCGCGGTGCCCTCGCGGACGGCGGCCGTGCCGTAGCCGACGAGGTCCTTGACCCGCGGCTCGGCGGCGCAGTCGGCGGCCGTCTTGCAGGTGAGGGCCGTGGTGCCGCTGACGAGCGCGATGGTGCCGCCGGTCGCGCTCATGGCGATGGTGCCCGTGGCGTCCGGAGCGGGCAGCTCGACGGTGCCGCCGGTGCCCTTGGCCTCCGCGACGAGGAAGGTCTTGCCGGGTGCGATCGAGCCGGTCAGCGGGGTGACGCCCCACTGCGTGCTCGCGCCGGGGCTGGCGGAGATGTACTGGACGCTGAAGCCGTCGAGGGCGAACGCGGTGGCGCCGGAGTTGGCCAGCTCGACGAAGTCCTGCGTCAGGGTGGCGCCGGAGTTGCCGCCGCCTCCGTAGACCTCGGAGATCAGCGCGTCGGTGCTGGGTGCGGCGACGGCGGGTGCGGCGGCGAGCACGAGTGCCGCCACCGCTGTCCCGACGACGGGCAGGGTGGGTCTCAAAACTTCCTCCAGGGGATGCGGCGGACCGACGCATCCTTACCCGTTCGAGTGAGCATTGGTAGCCGTTGTTACTAACGGTTAACCGGTTGGCCCATCAATCATCACTCGAACAAGTGTTCGATCATGGTGTATGCTCGTCCTCGGAACGCCGGCCGGTGGACCCCTCCCAGGCACCGGCCGGTGTCCCTACGTTTAGAGGCATGGGGATTCCGAGCTACGAGCGCCGCCGCGCCGAGATCGTCAACCAAACCGAACTGCTGGTCGCGTCCCTGGACGATGCTGACCTGGGCCTTCAGGTGCCGTCCATCCCGGACTGGACCCTCAACCAACTCCTGCGCCACCTCGGCCACGCCCACCGCTGGGCCGGCACGATGCTCCGCGAGAGGTTGCCGGAGATCGACTTCTCCCGCAACAGGGCCCAGCAGCTGTCGTCGTATGTGGGTGAAAAGCCGTCCGACCTGATCCCGTGGCTGCGCGAGGGCGCCACGTCGCTCGCCGAGGTGCTGGGCGAGGTCGACCAGGAGGAGATGATCGCTCCGCTGGGAGGCTTCCCGGGCCCGCGCGTGTGGTCGCGGCGGATGACGCACGAGACCGTGATCCACCGCTGGGACGCCTTCGACGCGCTGGGCGTGCCGTACTCGCTGGACCCGGAGATCGCCCAGGACACGCTGCGCGAGTGGACCGGTCTCGCGGTGCCGTACGCGTTCCAGCGGTGGCCTTCTGAGACCGCTCCGCTGGCCGGTTCCGGGACCGTGCACCTGCACGCGACGGATGTGGAGGCGGAGTTCGTGGTCGACCTCACCGGCTCGGCGCCCGTGGTGCGGGAAGGGCACGAGAAGGCCTCGGTGGCGGTCCGCGGTCCGGTGGTCGACCTCGTGCTGGCTGTTTACCGGCGTCGGCCGGTGGACGGGCTGGAGGTGTTCGGGGACCGCGCGCTGCTGGACCTGGTGCTGGACCGCATCCGGTTCTAGAGACGCGAAAAGGGCCCCGGATCTCTCCGTTGAAGACATGAGATGTCCCAGAGTGGGACACTGGCGTGTATGAGCGAACAGCGGACGCTGACCGCAGCGGTGCACCAGGAAGAGGACTGGTACATCGCTCAGTGTCTTGAGGTCGACGTGGCCAGCCAGGGACAGTCGATCGAGGAGGCGCTGAGCAACCTCCGTGAAGCGGTCGAGCTGTACCTGTCCGAGGTGCCCGAACCTGCGGTGACGGCAACGCCGTTGGTGACCTCGTTCCAGGTACCGGCCGCGTGAGTCCTGCTCTGTCGGACGTCGCCGTCCGCAAGGTCACCCGTGTGCTGCACTCGCTCGGATTCGAACACACCCGCACCAAAGGCAGCCACGCTGTCTACCGCCATGACGACGGCCGCACGGTCATCGTGCCGATGCACGGCACTGTGAAACGCGGCACGCTCGCCTCGATCATCCGGCAGGCAGGGCTGACGCCCGCCGAGTTCCTGACGCTGCCGTAGGCCGCTCCTGCCTCTCAGACGCCGGTATCGATCGGCTGACTCGTTTCACCCTCGGCGGAACAGAGGTGCCGACATCGGCCACAACTGCCGCTACTAACGCCACCAAACGTCAGAGCCCCGATTGCCATGATCGGCAACCGGGGCTCTGAGCAGCGGTGGCGGTGGGATTTGAACCCACGGAGGCTTGCACCTCACACGCTTTCGAGGCGTGCTCCTTCGGCCGCTCGGACACGCCACCGGTAAGAACAATACACAGCCCGATCCACGGGGTTAACGCTGGGTCCGGAAGAAGCGTTCGAGCAGGTCAGCGCACTCGCCCTCCAACACACCGCCGTGCACCTCCGGCCGGTGGTTGAGCCGGCGGTCGCGCACGACGTCCCACAGAGACCCCACGGCGCCGGTTTTGGGCTCCCAGGCGCCGAAGACGAGACGAGAGACACGGGCCAGCACCAACGCGCCGGCGCACATCGTGCACGGTTCCAGCGTCACGGCGAGGGTGCAGCCGTCGAGGCGCCAGCCGTCGCCGAACCGGGAGGCCGCTGCGCGCAGGGCCAGGACCTCGGCGTGTGCGGTCGGGTCGCCCAGGGCCTCGCGGGCGTTGCAGGCCTCGGCCAGCACCGAGCCGTCCGGGGCGAACACCACGGCGCCGATCGGGACGTCCTCGCCCGAACCCGAAGCCGCCTTCAGCGCGGCTCGGACCATGTCCTCCGACGAGACGTTCACGCCTGGATCGTGTCGAGGAGCTGGGTGAACTCGTCGATGAAGCCGATGCGCTGGGCGATCATCTGGAGCTGCTCGTCCGGGTAGAGGTCGACCTCGTCGACGATGATCTGGAGCTCGTGCGAGGGCATGCCGAGGTCGGTCAGCACGCCGAGGTCGCCCTCGGGCCAGATCTCGTTGTCCTCGTCGTCCGGGGGTTCGACGCGCAGCAGGTCCAGGACGTCGGCGGCGATGTCGTAGTCGAGGGCGGCGGCCGCGTCGGAGAGCAGCAGCGCCACGCCTCCGGGCACGGGGCGCAGGACGATGAAGAACTCGTCGTCGACGGCGAGGAGGCCGAACACGGCTCCTGTCGACCTCAGCTGGCGCAACTGCGTGATCGCCGCGTCCAGCTCCGACAGCGCGGAGCTGTCCATCCTGCTGCACCGCCAGCGGCCGTCCTCCCGGACGACCGCGACCGCGAAGCCGTTGACCGGCTCCTGCTCTGTCATGAGCACACCGTAGGGCCCAGACGACCTTCCCGGTAGCCGAGGTGGTGGCACCATCGACTGATGAGCACAACTACGCCGGACCCCCGTCTCGCAGGACTGCTCGAAGGGGCGCGTGCGCTCCAGCCGCGCACGGTGGCGCTGCGACGGCAGATCCACCGGCAGCCCGAGCAGGGGCTGCAGAACCCCAAGACCCAGGCGGCGATCCTGCACGCGCTGGAGGGGCTGCCGCTGACGGTCACGAAGGGCGAGTCGACGACCTCGGTCGTGGCGGTGCTCGAAGGTGAACGGCCGGGGCCGACGGTGCTGCTGCGCGGCGACATGGACGGGCTCCCGCTCCAGGAGGACACGGGCCTGCCGTTCGCGTCCGAAGTGGACGGGAACATGCACGCCTGCGGGCACGACACGCACGTGGCGATGCTGGCCTCGTCCGCCCGGCTGCTCGCGGACCGGCGCGACGCCCTGCGCGGCAGGGTGCTGTTCATGTTCCAGCCGGGCGAGGAGGGCTACCACGGTGCCCGGTACATGATCGAGGAAGGCCTGCTCGACGACGGCGTGGAGAAGGCGTTCGCGCTGCACATCACCTCGACGATGAAGTCGGGCGTGGTGACGTGCCGGCCGGGGGCGATGATGGCGTCCGCGGACACGTTCCACGTGCACGTGAAGGGCCGCGGCGGCCACGGCGCGATGCCGCACAACGCGCTCGACCCGGTGCCGGCGGCCGCGGCGATGGTCGGGGCGCTGCAGACGATGGTCGGCCGGCGGGTCAGCGTGCACGAACCGGCCGTGGTGACGGTCGCGCAGATCAACGCCGGCACGACGACCAACATCATCCCCGAGGTCGCGACCCTCGACGGCACGATCAGGACGCTGTCCGAGGCGACGCGCGCGCTCGTGCACAAGGAGCTCAAGCAGACCATCAAGCACACGGCCGCCGCGTACGGGTGCCACGCCGAGGTCAGCATCGTGCCGGGCTACCCGGTGACGGTGAACGACGACGTCGTCGGGCAGCACGTCGTCGACCTGGCGGCGCGGGCGATGGGCCCGTCGTGGAGCGAGCCGATGCAGGACCCGCTGATGGGCGCGGAGGACTTCTCCTACGTGCTGCAACGGGTGCCGGGCGCGCTGGCGTTCCTCGGCGCCTGCCCGCGCGGGACCGAGGTGGAGGACGCGGCGCCGAACCACTCCAACCGCGTGCTGTTCGACGAGGCCGCGATGGAGCACGGGGTGGCGACGTACGCGGCGTTCGCGCTGGACGCCCTGCGGTGACCGGCATCCGGTGATCGGCCAGGCGTAACGGACGGCCGCCCGGACGGATTCCCTCAGGGACGTCCCGGGCGGCCACGACTCCTCCCGGGGCACATCGCTGCCGAGGAGGGCCCGTGACGCACGCCCAGGGGGACCAGTTCCCGCCCGCAACGCTCGATCTCAACGGCACCACGTGGACCAGGAGCAATCCGCACTCCACGACATCAGCCGTGTACCAGTGCCCCGCCCACCCCTCCTTCCACATCACGCTCATCCTGAAGACGCCGCTCAAGTCCACGAACTGCACGCAGGTCCACGCCACCCCGAACCAGCACGCCTTCCGGAACCTGCACGTGTGGCTCGGCGGCGCGGACAACTTCCACGCGGGCGCCGAGCACTTCACGGACCTGACCAAGCCCCAGCAGAACAACGCCTACACCTGGTTCCTGGCCAACGGGACGACGATCCAGGCGTTGCTGGACTCGGCGTACTCCCGGCTGAGGGCGGCGAAGACCGCGTTCTTCCCGCCCGCCCAGGTGGCGGCGAACGCGGGTCCGGCCCCTCAGAAGCAGGCCACGGCGTGGGACGCGGCCCAGCAGAACGCGGAGAAGGCGGCCGTGCAGCACGCGGCGGAAGAGCAGAAGCTGCAACGGAAGCTGGGCCAGGTGCGGAGGTCGCTGAACTACGTCTCGCTCAACTTCCCGGACGCGGAGCTCCACGGGGACAAGGCCTTCCACTTCGTCTGCGACTACGCCAAGTGGTCGGCGCCGTTGGGCGAGGCCGTGGTGGTGTGGGCACCGCCGCTCAACGAGGCTCCGCAGTCGAAGTTCAAGTTCCTGCTGGAGAAGTACGAGGTCTCCGAGCTGTTCTTCTTGTACGGCGCTCTCACCGGCAAAGGACGCGTCGCGTGCGCTGTACCCCGCTCCTCCTGCACGAAGATCGAACTGGGTGGGGCGGGGACCAGCGTCGTCCTGCGGGAGGTCGTCCGCCAGAAGAAGAAGCTCGACCACGTCGTCGCGAACGTGATCGAGCCGTACGGGTACGCGCCCGGCCACGTCTTCCTGCCGTTCATCGGCGGCCTGGTCAAGAAAGCGGGCTGGTACTCGTACGACCCCGCCGGCGTGCACGACATCGCGCTGCACACGGCCATCGAGTTCAAGCTCGACACGAACAAGCTGCCGAACTGCCTCGTGCAGGTCTTCCCGAACAGCGCTCAGTCCTGCGCCCTGGACCTGATGCGGCACGTGCACGCGACAGACCTGACCAAGGCGCACACGGGATTCATGTCCTACCCGTGGCCCGACAAGGCGGTGAACGCCTGGGTGCAGACACTTCCCGAAGCGGAGCACAAGAACGACGTAGTGCTGGTCGACGGCCTCTTCTTCGCCCTCAAGGTCCACCTGGTCACTCCCGAGGCGAAGATCGCGTACTCGACGTTCGGAGCCCCCGCGTACTTCCTGCGCAGCAGCAGCAAGCCGGCCTTCTTCGACCTGAACGGGCTGACGCCGCTCGACCAGCCCGCCTGGAAGACGGATCCGGTGAAGATCCTGCAGCAGGAGTTCGACGAGGCCCGCGACGTGACGCCGTCGTACGCCTTCCGGTGCATGCTCGACGACGCGTACGTCCTGGAGACCCCGGACGGCGTCTGCCTCTCGACCCACCTCCTCCGGGAGCGCGAGACGCCCGACGACGTCGCGGTGACCGACGGCGGCACGTCCATCGGCTGGGTCGACCTCGGCCTGACCTACCCGCTGATGGACCACCTGCTGGTCTCCGGGCTGGTCACCACCGGCTCCCGCAAGATCGCCGAGTTCGCCTCCCACGGCACGACGTGGTGGAAGGTGGACGTGGAGGCGGCGGAGTACTGGGTGTGCACCGCGGACCTCCAGCAGGTCGTCCCGTTCGGCGACAAAGACCACGACTTCCTGCCCAACGACGAGCTGCAGATCCTCGACTGGGTGATCGCGGCGGACGGCGACGGACTGGTGTTCGTCCAGGACGGCAAGGGCACGTGGCTGGCGCGGATGTCCGTGTTGAGCACCGAGGCGCCGGACGGCCACACGTGAGCAAGCACGGTCGCTGTTAGTCCGAACACCCCTCACACGGAATGATGGGCGCGTGCGAGACGTGTGCGTGATCGGACTGGGACTGATCGGCGGCTCCGTGCTGCGGGCCGCCAAGGCTGCCGGGCGCACGGTGTGGGGTGCGACCGCGAGCGGCGAGGACGCGGACAGGGCGCGTGCCGAGGGCTTCGACGTCACGACGGTCGACGACGCCCTCGGCCGCGACCCGGAGGCGCTGGTCGTCCTCGCCGTGCCGCTGCCCGCGCTCCCCGACCTGCTGCGCAAGGTGCCCGAGGGCACCCGGCTCACGGACGTCACCAGCGTCAAGGGGCCCGTCCACGACGCCGTGCACCGGTACGCGAAGAACGTGCGGTTCGTCGGCGGGCACCCCATGGCCGGCACGAGCCGCAGCGGCTGGGACGCGGGCAGCGCCACCCTCTTCCGGGACGCGGCCTGGGTCGTCACGCCCGAGGAGGCGGACGACCACCTCAACGACGTCATCCGGCTCGCGCTCGACCTCGGTGCCCACGTCGTGCCGACGACGCCGGAGGAGCACGACGAGGCCGTGGCGCGGATCAGCCACCTGCCGCACATCATGGCGGCGGTCCTGGCGGCGGTGGGCGCCGGCGGCGGGCCGTTGGCGATGGCGCTCGCGGCGGGCAGCTTCGGCGACGGCACGCGGGTCGCGGGCAGCAGGCCGGAGCTGGTCCGGGCGATGTGCGAGGGCAACAGGGACGCGCTGCTGACGGCCGTCGACGACGCGCTCGGACGGCTCGGCGCCGCCCGCGGGTCGCTCGCGTCCACCGGCGGTCTGGCGAAGACGGTCGAGGCGGGTCACGAAGGTCGCAACGTGCTGGTCAACCAGCCGAAACGCACGGCGGTCACCATCGACCTGACCAAGCCGGGCGCTCTGGCGGCGCTGCGGAACCTCGGGTCGCGTGGAGGACGGGTGGTTGGGCTGAACGGCAGCACCGCCTCGGCGGAAACGTCGTAAGGTCGCCCGATGGATCGACGGACGCTCGCCGGCGGCGTCGGTGGGCTCGTGCTCGTCGTCGGTGCCGTCGTGGCCCTGCGCGCGGGTGACGCGCCGGACACCCTCAAGCGGGAGATCGCCGACGGCGTCGAGGTCGTGGCCCTCCAGGAACCGACCAGGCCGGCCAACGCACGGGTCCAGGCGCTGGACGCCGACGCGCTGCAGGTCGCGTGGAACGGTTCCGCGTCCGCCTACGAGGTGCGCTGGAACGGCAACCAGCAGCTCGTGCCCGGTCCCGAGGTGGAGCTGCCCGGCCTGAACCCCGACGACGAGGTCGAGGTCGAGGTCAGGGCCGTCAGCGCGACCGGCAGGCGGTCGGAGCCGCTCAAGATCGCCGCACGCCCCGCGGACCTCTACGACGACCGGTGGGACGACCAGCTCGTCGGCCAGGTCGACAGGTTCGACGGACCGGAGGCGCTCGACCCCCGCAAGTGGCGCGTCGAGGCCGAACCGGAGTGCCTCGGGCTGCGGCCGTTCGGTCCGGGCAGGCGCGTGGACGTCGACTGCCCGATGGCGTCGTTCCAGTCGAACACGCCCATCCGGTTCGGCGTGCCCGCGGGCGACGGCGCGGTCGGCCGGGCGATCATCAGCGTCGCCGGTGCCGTCGAGTCGAGCCACGTGCGGCTCACGATGCTGCCGGACCCGTGGCAGTACCTGAAGGAGACCGACGCGCAGCCGAAGGGCGCGGTGAGCCTCGACATCACCACGCAGGGCACGCGGATCATCGCCGACCCCGACCTCCCCCGCACCGCCAAGCAGGTCCCGCTCGGCGACTCGCAGATCACCGGGCTCGTCGCGGGCGTGCGGCACCGGTGGGAGATGCGGGTGCTGCCGGACGCGGTCGTCGCGCTGCGGGACGGCGTCGTGGTCGCCTACGAGCCCGTCGCGATCAGCACCCCGCTCGTGCACCCGCGGATCCGCATCGACGGCGGCGGCTTCCTCGACGCGTTCGGCGTCGGCGGCGTGCCGGAACGGGTCGTGCCCACCGAGGTCATCCCGCTCGTGCAGGACGTCGAGGTCCCACACGACGCGGTCGCCGCGAAGGTCGTCACGCCCCGGCCGGGCAACCAGGTCGAGGTCACCGACGTCGCGGCGAGGAAGGTCGCGGCCGTGCGGGACGCCCAGCTCGTGGTGATCCGCAAGCCCGAGAGCCGTCCTCAGGCGCTGCCGCGGCTCGCGGATCGCCCCGGCGGGATCAAGACCGGCGGACCGCGGCTGCACGTCATGCACGAGGACGGCACCAAGCCCCCGCAGAAGCTGCCGGCCACCGGACGGGTCCTCGTCACCGCCGAGGTCAACGGCATCGGCCACCGCGGCATCGAACTGGAGCTGGACGGAAAGCGGATCGTCGCTCTGCCCACGAACGAACAGGGCGACGCCGTCCCCGGCAGGCACGAGTTCTGGCTCGACGCCGGGAACCTGGCCCCCCGGTCGCTCGCTCGGCTCAAGCTCAGCGTCCTTCCGGCGGACCACGGCGAACCCGTTACCACCGAAACCGTGTTCGAGCTGGGGTGAACGCCCTAGCGTGACGGCTATGAAGCGGGTCGCCTTCGCCGTTGCGGGCCTCGCGCTGGTGGTCGGCGTGGTCCTGCTGCGCGACACCGGCGAGAGCGAGTCCGGCCTGCCCGCGGCTCCCCCGCCGCCGACCAAGCTCAAGCCGTTCGTCGCGGAGCAGGTGCTGGCGCCGAGCCCGCAGGGCCGTCCGGCCACGCCGTCGAACGTCGTCGCACGCGGCCGCCACCACCGGATCGCGGTCACCTGGACCGGCGACTCCCCCGCGTACGAGGTCCGCTGGGGCGACCGGGTCCGGCTCGTGACGCGGCCGGGCGTCCAGCTCAACGGCCTGGAGAACGGGCGCGAGCAGCAGATCGAGGTCCGCGCCGTGGACGCGTTCGGCCAGCGCTCCCAGCCCGCGCGGACCGCGGCGACCCCGAACGCCGACAACGCGCCGTACACGTTCGTCGACCGCTTCGACGGCTCCGACGAGCCGGACCTCGGGCGGTGGCGGCTCGCCAAGCGCACCGACTGCGCCCGCGCGACCTCCGGCGACAGCGAGGACCACGACCGGCTCGTGATCAGCAGCAGCTGCGGCACCCGCGCCGTGACGCTGCGGTCGCGCACGCCGTTCGTGCGCAACGACGACGAGAGCCGGTTCGTCGTCGAGACCGACGCCCCGAGCACCGGCGGCAAGCTGCTGCTCGACCTCGTGCCGGGTCCGGTGAGCGTGCAGGGCGACCCGGTGCCGCCGAACGCGATCCGCGCGACCGTCTCGACGGACGTGGCCGGCAACTCGATCGTCGAGCTCGTCCCGAACGGCACCCCGGCCAAGGCCGTCCCGGCCGCGCTGCCGGGCGTCACCACGCGCTGGGAGATCGTCCTGACGTCGAACGGCGTGCGCGTCGAACGGGATGGCGAGGTCGTCGCCACCTCGCCGTTCGTGCCGCAGTGGCGCGAGGCGACGGCGCTGGTCGGCGTCGCGGCACTCGCGGGCGACCGGGTCCGCGCGGGCGTCGACCTGATCGGCTACCGCGCCGCGAAGTCCGACGCGCCACCCGTCTCGCCCACGCCGCAGGTCCGCGTCGACGGGCCGACGTCGAGCCCCACCCCGATCGAGGGCGTCACCGCAGTTCAGCTCCGCATCGCACTGATCCCCTCGCGGGAGGGCGACGCGCTCACCACGATCAAGGTCAACGGCGTGGACACCCCGCTGCGACCGGCCGTCGAGGGCACGCCGTGGAAGCCCGGCGCGGAGTACCCGGCCGTCGCCGACCTGCCGAAGGAGGCGTTCACCGAGACGGTGAACGTGCAGCTCCCCAGCCCCGACCGCATCCAGGTCACGCACACCGACGTCGAACTGACCGGCGCGATGGACGTGCCGCAACGCCAGCCCGGCACGCCCCTGGTCGACGCCAAGCCGACGCTCGCCGACCCGGTTCCCGAGGTCCTGGACGCGGGCGGCCAGCCCATCGAGAGCGGCGCCGCGTTCACCCGCGGCCGCGTGGTGCTGGAGGTCCGCGTCAACGCCCTGGACTCGGCCGTGGCGGGCCTGGCCGGGTTCGAGGTCAGGATCGACGGCACGCACGTGGCGACCGTCCCGACCACGGCGGATGGACCGGCCGCCGCGGGCCGGTGGCGGCTCTCGCTCAACACCGGGACGATGTCCGCCGGTGCGCACGCCATCGAGGTGAAGGCCTTCAGCACCGAGTCCGGTGTGGACCCCGAAACGGGTTACGTCCCCTTTTTGCTCAAGGCGTGAGTGCCCCAAGATGGGGTGCATGGCTCGCGCATTGATCATCGACGCCGCCCGCACGCCGTTCGGCCGCTACCGCGGTGGCCTGTCCGGCATCCGGGTGGACGACCTGGCCGCACTGCCCATCGTCGACCTGCTGCGCCGCTACCCCGATCTCGACCTCGCGCGCATCGACGACGTGCTGCTGGGCGACGCCAACGGCGCCGGCGAGGACAACCGCAACGTCGCGCGCATGGCCGCGTTGCTGGCGGGGCTGCCGGTCTCGGTGCCGGGCGTGACGCTCAACCGGCTGTGCGCGTCCGGCGGCGAGTCGATCATCCAGGGCGCGCGGGCGCTGCTCGCCGGTGACGCCGACCTGGTCGTCGCCGGTGGTGTCGAGGGGATGTCGCGGGCGCCGTTCGTGACGGCCCGGCCCGACAAGGCCTTCCCCGACCGCTTGGAGACCGTGTCGACGGCGCTGGGCTGGCGGCTCGTGAACCCGCGGATGCCCAAGCACTACACCGTGCCGCTGGGACTGGCCGCCGAGACCGTCGCGCACGAGCTCGGCATCACCCGCGACCAGATGGACACCTTCGCCCTGCGCTCGCACCGCCGGGCTGCGGCGGCGTGGGACGCGGGCGTGCACGAGGGGTTCGCGTTCCCCGTGCAGCTGCCGGACGGCACCGCGATCCGGCGCGACGAGAACGTCCGCGCGGACACCAGCGTCGAGAAGCTCGCCAGGCTCAAGCCCGCGTTCTCCGAGAACGGGACGGTGACGGCCGGCAACGCGTCCCCGCTCAACGACGGCGCGCTGGCGGCGTTGCTCGGCACGGAAGCCGTCGCCGAGGAGCTGGGCGTGGACCCGCTCGGCGAGGTGCTCGGCAGCGCGACGACCGGCGAGGAGCCGCACCGGTTCACGATCGCGCCCGTCTCGGCGATCCGGAAGCTGCTGGGACGCCTGCACCTGGAGGCGTCGCAGGTCGACCTGTGGGAGATCAACGAGGCGTTCGCCGCGATGGCGCTCTCGGTGCTGCACCACCTGCCGGAGATCGACCGCGAGAAGGTCAACGTCCACGGCGGCGCCATCGCCTACGGCCACCCGCTCGGCGCCTCGATGCCGCGCGTGATCGTCGACGTGTGCCGCCACCTGCGGTCGCGCGGCGGCGGCATCGGCGTCGCCGCGGCGTGCGTGGGCGTCGGCCAGGGCGTCGCGGTGGCGGTGCGCGTCTAGCTCTTCAGGGCTTCGGGTGCAGGATGTCCCGCGCCTGCTCGGCGGCGCGGGTGATCGCCTCGGACACGAAGTCCAGGAACCGCGCGATGTTCTCCAGCCGCGTCGCGGCCCGGGTGCCGGGCCCGAGGCTGCTGACACCCTGCCGCGCCGCGTCGGCGAGCTGCGTCGTGCCGGCGGCGCTCGCGATCATCGACTGGTACCAGATGTCGCCCTCGTCGACGACGTACCGGTCGCGCCGCCGCTCGTCGCGCACGCGCCCGATCAGCCCCTGGCTCTCCAGGTACGACATCGCCTTGGACACCGACGCCGGACTGACCTGCAGGTGCGCCACCAGCTCCGCCGCGGTCAGGCTGCCCGAGTCGGTGGCGTAGAGGCTCGCGAGCGCACGGGCCGTCATCTTCGGCAGGCCCTGCGCGACGAAGATCCCGGAGAACACCTCCTCGAACTCGCGCACCGCCGCCGGGTCACGCCCGTCCACGCGTTCCAGTGCCTGCCGGCTCCTGGCCGACGCCGGCTTGCGCCGCTGGGCCCTGCGCTCGGTGGCGAGGTGCGCGAGATCGGCCTTGTACCCGGCCGGACCGCCGTTGCGCATCACCTCGCGCGTGACGGTCGAGGTGGGACGCTCCAGGCCGCGCGCGATCTCCGCGTAGGCGAGGCCGTCGGCCAGGCCGAGGGCGATCTGGCGGCGTTCCTGCTGGGTGAGTCGGCCTCCTGGCATGCCCAGGAGCTTAGTTTTGCGGAGCCTTCACCACGCTCAGGAACGCCGACCAGGCCTGGCCCGACACGGGCAGGTGCGTGGCCGGCGCCTTGCTGTCGCGGATGCCGACGCCCTGGCGCACCTCGACGCAGTCGTTCACCGGGCTGTAGCTGCTCTTGCGCCACGCGGACATGCGAGCCCCCTCAAGCCAGGATGCTGGTGATCAGCCTCCTCGATTCTTCCGCATCCAAGGCTTGGCGGTCGAGCAACTTGATCACCTCGGCATACGTGCCGAGCGAGGCTTTGTCCTCGATGAAGAGGCTGGTGTTCTCGGTTTCGGTGAAGACGACCGGCTCGTACTTCTCGTAGCCGAGGTAGTAGAAGGAGCCGGAGAGGCCCGCGTGCGCCCCGAAGGAGATGGGCACGACCCTCACGCTGATGTACAGGCGGTTCCCCATCGCCAGCACGTGGAGCAGCTGCTCCCGCATCACCGCCGGTCCCCCGACGGGGAGGCGGAGTGCCTGTTCGTGCACGTAGAAGACGAACTGCCGGCTGTAGTGGAAGATCCTCTGCCGCGCCGCCTTCGCGGCGATGACCTCTTCGACCTCCACGGTCTTCGCCCTGACCGACCGCTCGATGAGCGCGCGGGTGTACGCGGGAATCTGCAAGGGCCCCGGGATCAGGTTCATCGACCACATGGTGATCTCGTTGGCGAGGCGTTCCTGCTCGACCAGCGACCGCACCTGGTCCGGGATCCCGTCCTCGGGGAAGACCAGGAACCCGTTCTTGCGGGTCTCCTTGAACAGCGCCATCAGGCGGCGGCCCTCGTCGGCCTCCACCCGGCACAGGCCGAGCAGCATGGCCACCTCGACCTCGGTGACCCCGCCCTTGCCCCGCACCAGGTCGGAGACCTTCGCCTCCTCCCAGTCGAGCAGCTCGGCGATCCGCCGCTGCGTCAGGCCGGTGGACCGGATGGCGTCGCGGACGCCATCACCGAACGAGCGCCCCACCACGCTCGAGAATCGTTTCGGCATGGCGGCAAGCTAGAAGGCATGGCGAAGCACTTCCATCGTTCGGAGGCGACTCGCCACGAAGGAAGTACTTCTTGGAGGGCTTCTAAATCCGCTTCGAGATCAGCGGGTAGTCGACGACCAGGCCGTTCGCGTCGACCTTGATGTTCTGCTCGAAGCCGCCGCTCTTGAACCGCACCACCGAGACGTCGTCGCCCACCGACACCGTCTTGTAGGTCTGGGTCACGGCACGCACCGACAGGTCGGGCAGCGACACCCGCACGACCGGCAGCGCGTGCTCGCCCGGCTCGCGGTGCAGGCCGAGGCGGCGGATCGGGATGGCGTTGAACAGCACGGCGAACTGGACGTCGACGTCGAGGGCGCCGTTGAACGTCTCGCGCTTGCTGCCCTGGCCGTGGTCCACGAGCCAGGCGCCGTCCTCTGTCCGCGAGAGGGCGCACTGACGCTCCTCCAGGACCGTGGCCGTGCGCAGCAGCAGGCGGGTGACCTGGCCGCTCTCGCCCACGGACACCTCGAACGAGGCGTTGAACTGCTCCTCGGGTCCGGCGGCGACGAGGCGACCGGACGCGCGCAGGCGCTGGTCGCTCGACAGCAGCAGGCGGACCTGTTCGAGCCGTGGCTCGTGGAGGCCCTGCCAGGTGATCATCTCCGGCCGGCGGGCAGAAGGAGAGCGGGTCTCCGCACCGGAGGTGGCCCGCTCAGCGTCAGTGGTGTTGAAGGAGTTCACTCATCCACCTGGAAGGATGTCCTTGATCTTCTCGGCGACCGAGTCGACCTGCTCTTGGTGACCGAACTTGCCCGCGACGAAGCCCGCCGCGGCGTCGATGCCCTGGTCGACCTTCTCGTGGTTCTGCTCGGCCAGGTCAAGCGCCTTGTTCTTGATCTCGTCGAAGTTCATGTGGTGCTCCTCCGCTCCTGACGCAGGGTACCCGAGCGGGCCCCGCGTGTTGATAGCCGCGATCACGCTAACTGCGCCTGGACAAGTCGGCTGTGCGAAACGGAAGATGTCGGGTGCCGCCGCCTGGTCGGCCGCCGTCGCGGCCAGAACCAGGAGGACACGCCACATGACACGGCTCCTGCGTGGAGTTATGTCCGCAGCACTGCTGTTGCCGCTCGTCGCCCTCCCTTCGGCCCACGCCACGGCCGACGTCCAGGGGAAGGCGCAGTTCGCGGTGACCGCCACCGCCACGAACGTCGCGGCTCGCAGCGACCGCCGTCCCGTCGCGGGCGGGGTGCACGACAAGCAGGCCGGCAAGACGTTCATCTCGTGGGCCGGGCAGTACGAGGACAGCTACGTCCAGACGTACGACCACCGCCGGTCCACGTGGTCCGCACCCAACCGGATCGCCGACGGCGACGCCGACTCGCACAACTACCCGACCATGGTCCAGGCCGCGGACGGGCACCTGCTCGTCTTCCGCGGCATGCACAACGTCGAGCTGAGGATGTCCCGGTCGCCGCAGGCCCACTCGGCCGACGGCGTCTGGGAGGAGACGCTGATCTCGAAGAACGCGGCGACGTACCCGATGCCGTTCGTCACCCGTGACGGCACGATCTACGTCTTCTTCCGCGAGACGTCCGGCGACCTCGACCCGGCCGTCCCGACCGACACACGTCCGATGCTCTACGTCGTGTCCAAGGACAACGGGAAGACGTGGAAGACCTCCACGGAACTGACCGGCGACCGGTTCGCGATCGGCTCGACGTCCCGCGCGGACAACATGAACGAGATCTACATCGGCCAGCTCCGGCTGGAGGACGACGGCCGGGTGCGGATCGTCTACACGCTCGCCGGTGGCGGTCCCGAGGGCCACAAGCACGACCGCTACCACCGCAACATCTACTACGCGTGGTTCGACCCGAGGACCCTGCACTTCCACTCGGCGTCCGGGAGGGATCTGGGCACCCAGATCAACGACGTGGACCAGGAGCGGCACCTGAAGGTCGCGGAGACCCCGCTGACCCTGCCGAACAACGTCAAGTCACCCGACTACATCCAGCTGGTGGGCACGACGCTGGGCCGTCCGTTCCTGCTCTGGTTCTCCGGCGACGAGGCGGGCGGACCGCTGCACGACCACCTGTCCACGTGGAACGGCCGCGCCTGGGAGACCAGGGAGGTCGCGCGGGGGCTGAGGGTCCGCGACATGGAGGAGATCGACCCGTTCACGTGGCGCGTCTACGCCACCGAGGACGGGAAGCCGAACGTGAACACGTACCTGGTCCGGTTCGGGCGCACGTGGGACGCGGAGACCGTGATCCCGACGGCCAAGCCGGTGCAGCGCGTGGAGGTCGTGGGCGGTTTCCGCGACCCGGCGCGGGCGATCTTCTCGGGGGCGTCCTCCCAGCGGGACGTCGCGGTCGCGGACGGCGACATCACGGTGGCGGGCCTGAGCCGTCGCTAGGAACACCCTGAGAACGGCAAACGCCCCCAGGACCGGCGCGGAACCTGGGGGCGTTCGTCTACGAGGTGCTGACTAGATCAGGCACCGGCCTTCTTGCGGCGCACCACGAACAGCGCACCGACACCGGCGCCGACGAGCACCAGACCACCGACGAGCGGCCACAGGATCGAGGCACCGGTCGAGGCGAGGTTGTCGTCCGTGCTGCCACCCGGAGCCGGGTTGGCCGGGGTGGAGGAGGACGGGGTGGTCGCCGGGGTGGACGACGACGGGGTCGTCGAGGACGGCGTGGTCGGCGAGGTGGACGACGGCTGGGTCGGGACGACCTCGGTCTTCCAGTCGACCTTGGCCTCCTTCTGGACCTTGGCCTTCTGCGGCTGCGCGACGACGAGCGACTGCGCGACGTTGTCGTCCTGGCCGTTGTGCGAGACGAACAGGCGGCCCAGCGCGATCTCGGCCTCGGCCGAGAGCTTGAAGGTGGCGTTGCCGTCCTTCGTGCCTTCCGGCACGCTCACGAAGAACTCGGAGACCTTGTCACCGGTGCCCTTGACGGCGAGCTCGTCGTTCTTCTTCTGCACGGCGAGCGGGTTGCCGGACGCGTCGACGATCGTGACGCCCTCGGGCAGGTTCGCGGTCAGCTTGACCTCGGAGGCCGTGGTCGTGACCTTGAACGGGCCGATCTTCTGGCCGGCCTTGCCGGACTGCGAGGCCGGGTCGATCTCGAGGGTCGGCTTCGGGGCCTGCTCGACCTTGGCGTCGGTGACGAACTTGTTGTACAGCTCCACGACCTCGGCGTCGTTCTTCTTGCCCTTGACGTCGAGCTCGGCGTTGTCCGAGAAGTGCCAGAGCGCGGCCTGCGTGGCGGCGATGACGTCCTGCTTGTCCAGCTTGGCGATGCCGAACGTCTTGCGGATGTCCTCGACCGACTTGTTCGGGTAGGACCGGTTCAGGATCCAGAGGACCTTGCCGGGGTTGTCACCCTTGAACTTGGTGTTGGGGTTCGGGTGCTTGTCCCACGGCACCTCCTTGAGGACGTCGCCGTCCTTGAGGGGGGTCGGCAGCTCGACGCAGTAGGCGAGGACGTTGGTGCGGTCCTTGTCGTCCTCGATGCGGAGCTTGATGACCGAGGTGCCCTGCTTCTGCGCCTTGTCACCGTCCTTGAGCCACACGTCGTGGCCCTGCTCCTGGCCGCCGCGATCCGGCGTGATCTTCACTTCGGCGTGGGCCGGAAGGGCCGAGAACGACAGGGCGGCAGTGGCGCCGAGCAGCGCCGCGCCGATCCTCAACCGGGAAGCCATGGGTCTCCTTGCTCGCGTGAACCAAACCCGAACGCGGGGGAAGTCGTGTCGTCCCGTCGGGACAGTCGGCACGTCGACAGCGACACAGAACCGACAGGAAGCGACCGGACACTAACCGATGGGGTGTCACACGTAAGGGTGAGGTGTGGAGAGCATCACCCACTGCCCGTGACCAGCGGAAAGATACTCAGGGTGTCCACAGTGGATAGGCGTTCGATGCATTGATTTTGTCAGGTGACGTTAGATTCGTTGCCCAACAGTTATCATTTGCCGCGTCCGCTACGGATGATCACCGGGAGCGGTTCAACGGTCAGGCGACCAATTCTGTGACTTCCACCGGACGAATGTCGCCGGGCCGCAGCGAGGTGCCGCGCAGGCACATCTCACGGGGCTCCGGGCGGTCGCCGGTGAGAATCCACCTGGTGAGTCCCGCCAGCTGGTGCGCGATCAACGGCGGAACGGCGTCACCCACGTGGCGGTAGGCGTTCCCCAGAATCGAGACGTCGAACCTGAACTGCTTCGGAAACCCTTGCAGCAGAGCCATCTCGCGGACGGTGCAGAGCCGGTGCTGGACGGGGTGGGCATAGCGCCCGTTCCCGACGTGACCGCATTCCCTCTTGATCGTCCGCGCCGGTTCGTCCCACCACATGCGACCGTAGACGTCGGGGTGCGATCCCCAGTTCTGCTGTTCGACGATCTTGTGTTGTGCAGGATTCAACAACTTCGCCGTTTCGGGTGAACGGAGCAGATCCGCCCACGACCCGCCGTTCGCGGGAATGGCGCGCATTCTTTCGAGGCTGCGGCCCTGGGAAAAGGTCGGCGAGACGTGAATG
The DNA here is from genome assembly GCF_036380075.1 of Lentzea sp. Classification (NCBI taxonomy): domain Bacteria; kingdom Bacillati; phylum Actinomycetota; class Actinomycetes; order Pseudonocardiales; family Pseudonocardiaceae; genus Lentzea; species Lentzea sp. The sequence goes on from NZ_DASVFL010000067.1 coordinate 25,100, forward strand.
GGGTCGTCCGGGTCGGCCTGGCCGGCCTCGATGACGGGCAGCTTGCCGATCGCGCGCCGGACCGTGACCGCCGACGGGCGGACGACCCTGCCCTCCCACAGGTCGTCCAGGGTCAGCAGCGGCAGGCCGCCGTCCACGGCCACCATCAGCGTCCGCTCGCGCAGCTGCGGCAGGCCGAAGCGCGAGAGCATGTGCGTGCCACCCCAGACGGAGTACCCGATCCGGGTGAGCTCCTCGGCGAGGCTGTCGAAGTGGTGGCGCTGCTTGCCCTTGACGAGCTCGCGGGCGTTCTCGACGAGCACGACCTTCGGGCGCAGCTCCTGCGCGTACACGGCGATCCGGCCGACCAGCGAGTTGCGCGGGTCGTCGCGGAGGTGGTTCTGCGAGGTGATCCGGCTGAACCCCGAGCACGGCGGGCAGGCGAGCAGCACGTCCAGCTCACCGCGCTTGAGGCCCCAGACCTCGCGCAACGCCGACGGCGACACCCTGGCGAGGTCGACCTCCAGCGGGTCGACGCCGATGTTCGCGCGGTAGGTGTCGTTGCAGCGCAACGACCCCAGCTTCGAGCTGGGCTTGCCGATCTGCGCGTCGGCGGCACCGACCACCCGGAAGTCGCGATGGGCGTGGAAGCCGAAGCTCATGCCGCCCGCACCCGAGAAGATGTCGGCCACCGTGAAGGACACGGCGAGATCGTACGGGCGAGGCGCCGATGGCCTTTCCGTGACATCCCGTACCTTTCCGCCCTATGGAGCTGCCGCGTGCCTGGCAACGGCCTGACCCGTTGCGCGGACTCGACAGGATTTCCTGGGTCGAGGTCTACGACGGCCGCGGCGGGGCCGGTCGGCTGCCCCGCCTGCTGCGCTCCCTGGTGGACCCCGTCGCCGAGGTGCGCCTGGAAGCGCTCTCCTCGCTCGCCGACCGGCTGCTGACCGACGACACGGTCTCCGAGGCGTCGTTCTGCGCCGTGCCGTTCCTGGTGGAGCTGGGAGCGTCCTACAAGGTCGCGGCGGACGTGCGCGATCGGGTGATCTTCCTGCTGGCCGCCATGGCGTTGGCGGGCAAGGGCTTCACCGAGGACGGCCGGCGCACGCACCGCCGGTGGAACGCCCTCGGCCGCGAACTCCCCCGCACGGCTCCGGACTGGCTCACGCAGACACGGCACGCCGTCGCCCAGGGCGCGCCGAAGATCTTCGAGGCGCTGGCGTCGGAACGGGTGGCGTGCCTCGTCGCGCTGGCGTGCGCGGTGCCGGAGAACCTGCCGGAGTTCGTCGGCGGGCTCATGGGCGAGATGGCGGAGCTGCCCGGTGAGGAGATGCTCGCCGACGCCGCCGAGATCGCCACGGCGCTGCTGAAGGGGTCGCCCGAGCTGCTCGGCGTCGACCGCCCCAAGGTGCTCGGCGAGGGGCTGGTGCGTCCGGCGCACCAGCCGCGCGAGGTCGCCGCCGCGTTGATGGGCTACCGGTTCGCCCTCGACTCCGCGTACGGCGACGAGGGCGCCTGGTAGATCGCCTTCCTAGGCGATCACTGCCTCTTCGAAGGTCTCCTCCACCGGAACGGTGTCCTCGACCGCGATGGCGGGCTCCAGGGCGCCGAGACCGGTGCCCCACTCCTGGTCCGCCAGCGCGAACGCCGCGACCGTCAGCGCCGCCACCGGAGCGCCCACGGGCATGTTCTCGCGGTGCAGGTCGAGGTCGAGGCGGCCGCCGATCGGCGACGGGCTGAGCCGCAGCGTGGCGTGCGCGGGCTCGTCGGCGTGCGCGAGGCGGCAGGCCCAGCCGGTGAAGATCACGCGGCGTTCGTCCACCTCGGTCGGCTGCACGGCGCGCACGTTGGCGCCCACGGCACCGGCGCGGTGGTTGTCCGCCGCCTGCAGGACGAGCTCCTCGAACTCCATCGACGAGATGCCGAGGTCCCAGCCGGCGACCAGGGCGACCTGGACGAGCGCGAGCGGCAGGGTCGGGACGGCGTCCTCGAAGCAGACCATCGCGCCGCCGTAGCGGGTGTTGATCTCGGTCGGCAGGAAGCCGTCCTCGGTCGCGATGCCGTCGAGCGTGAACGTGCCGCGGTAGCCGACGGTGCCGCGCAGGTGCTCGCCGACGCGGCGGGCCAGGTTGCGCATCTCGTCGCGGATCCACACGGGCGGGTCGTAGAACGACGCGCAGCCCGCGTAGAGGAACTTGGCCTGGCCCTGGCGGCGCGGCACGACCATCTCGATCGGGCGCAGCACCGCGGTGCCGTCCGGGAACACGATGCCGTGGACGCTGACCGGGATGCCCTCCAGGAACGGCATCACGCGGACCTGGTCGCACTTGGGCGCGAGCACCTCGAAGGCTTCCTTGGCCTCCTCGTACGACCGCACGCGGCGCACGAAGTTCGCACCGCCGTTGATCGCGGGGCCGTCACCGGACCAGACGACGCCCGCGCCGCGGTCCAGGATCTCCGAGGCTCCCCAGAGGCGTTCGAAGTCGAGGTCGAACACCATCGCGGGCGCGCGGCGGGCGCTGAGCTCGTCCCAGAGCGCGTCGATGGTGGTCTTGTTCTCCAGCTCGACCCAGTCGTGCTGCCGGGCGTTGAGCACCGGGCGGCCCTGGAAGTCGCCGATCTCGTTGTAGGGCGTGCTGATCACGACCGCCTCCGCGGCCGCGTCGAACTCGCCCAGGATCGCCTTGACCTCGGCGCTCGGCTTGGTCAGCAGCTTGCCCAGGCGGCGCTGCTCGACGGCGACGAGGCTGCCCTTGATGCCCAGCGAGACCCAACGGGCGATCTGGGAATCATGGAGCGGGGCATGATCATCGGTATCGAGCACGAGCGTATGGCGGGCGCCGAGCGCATGGAGCTCCTGCGCGCGCTTTGCCAGACGCGTCCCACCGGCCAGAACGACCAGCCGGTCACCGAACAACCTGCCGAGGCGCTCGTTGAGCGCTGCGAGAACATGATTCATCGCCGAGAACCCGCTTTGAGAAGAAGCAGAAGATGAACCGGCGATCGCCGGGTGACGCGTAGCGTAGAGCCACCCGGTATGCGTGTCGAAGCACGGTCCGGCAACGGCCGGATGAATCTTGCGACGGGCCTGTCGGCACAGGCTCCGGGGCAAGCGCGTGAGACGGCTTCCTAGAAGCGGGCCGCGTCCCGAAGGACCTGGTCAACGCGGTTGAGGAAGCTCCGCCTGGGGTTGATCGACGGCAGCGGGGCGGTCAGCTCCGCGGGGGCGGGCTCCGGCGTGGGAGCGGCGCCCACGATCTCGGCCACGTTGCGCAGGAACTCCTGCCGCTTGAACTCGTGCACGGCGTGGTCGTGCAGGAGTCCGGCGATGCTCGTGTGCACAGCGCGATGGGGATAACTCACTCGGGTGTTATCGGCTCACCCGGCGGTGACCTTTAGGGTCAACTCGTGCGAGTTCTGGTGACCGGCGCCACTGGGTACGTCGGCAGGGCCGTGGTGCGTGAGCTGCGGGTTCATGGTCATGAACCGGTTGCGTCCCGGCAGCGCCTCTCCGAGCCGTTCGAGCTGACCGATGTGGACGCCGTGATCCACCTGGCGGCCGCGGCCCGTGTGCGGGAGTCATTTCTTGATCCGCTCCCGTACTGGGAGACGAACGTGGGCGGGACGCTCAACCTGCTCAAAGCCCTGAAGGGGCAACGGTTCCTGCTCGCCTCGACCGGTGGCGTCTACCGGCCGTCGGACGCGCCGCTGACCGAGGACTCGGCCAGGGAGCCGTCCTCGCCGTACGCCGCGACCAAGGCCGCCGCGGAGGACCTCGTGGCGTGGACGGCGAGGTCGGGCCAGATCGGCGCGACCACGCTCCGTCTCTTCAACGTCGCTGGAGGAGGTGACGCGGACACCACTCGGGTGATCACGCGGGCTGTCGCGTCCGCCGCCGGGACGGTGCCCGGGATGGAGGTCTACGGCGACGGCACGGCCGTGCGCGACTTCGTCCACGTGCGCGACGTCGCTCAAGCCTTCGTCGTGGCGCTGGAGGCGTGTTCCGTGGGCACGTCGTCGGTCTACAACGTCGGAGGGACCCCTGCGTCCGTGCGGGACGTCCTGGCCGCGGTCGCGGACGTGACCGGCCACGAGGTGCCCGTCGAGTGGAAGCCGGCGCACCCCGGCGAGGTGCGGTTCCAGCGGGCCGACGTGGCGCGGCTGCGCGCGCTGGGCTGGGAGCCGCGGCACTCGTCGCTGGCGGAGATCGTCAGAGACCAGTGGCTCGCTTCGGCACCGGCACCCGGTCCAGGTCCTTCGCGATGACGATCTCCCCGTCGAACTCCGCGGCCGCCTCGGCGTGGAACTCGGCGGGGTCGTCGTAGCGCTGGGAGAAGTGCGTGAGGACGAGCTTGCGGACGTTGGTCTCCTGCGCGACGCGGGCGGCCTGCTGGGCGGTGAGGTGGCCGTGGTCGCCGGCGAGCCTGGTGTCGCGGGCGAGGTAGGTCGACTCGATCACCAGCAGGTCGGCGTTGTCCGCGAGCTCGTAGACGTTGTCGCAGAGCCGGGTGTCCATGACGAACGCGAACTTCTGGCCCTTGCGGGGTTCGCTGACGTCTTCCAGCCGCACCCCGTCCAGCTCGCCCCGGGCCTGGAGCGTGCGGACCCGCGGGCCCTGGATGCCGTGCTCCCTGAGCTTCTCGGGCAGCATCCGGTGGCCGTCCGGTTCGACGAGCCGGTAGCCGAAGCTGTCGATGCCGTGGTCGAGCCGGTAGGCCTCCAGCGTCCCGAACTTGCCGCTGGCGAACACGCCGTCGGAGTCGACCGGCTCCTCCTCCACGTCCGCGGCGTCGTAGAACGCGCTGGCGTGCCGGAGGCGTTCGAAGAAGTGGGCGCCGGAACGCGGGTAGTGCGCGTGGACGGTGTGCGGGACGCGGTCCAGGCTGAGCCGCTGGACGATGCCGGGGACGCCCAGGCAGTGGTCGCCGTGGAAGTGGGTGATGCAGATCCGGGTGATGTCGCTCGCAGCGGCGCCCGCCCGCAGCATCTGCCGCTGGGAGCCCTCGCCGGGGTCGAAGAGCAGGCCTTCGCCGTCCCACCTGAGCAGATAGCCGTTGTGGTTGCGCTGCCGCGTGGGAACCTGGCTGGCCGTTCCCAGGACGATCAGTTCCCGGACTGTCACACCCTGACGTTAACGTCTGTGCCATGCGGAGCGTGGAAGTGGCGGCGTCGTGGCCTGTCGGGAACGTGGCGGTGGCCGTCGTCTCGGACGGGGCCGTCGTGGGTTCTCTGGGTGATCAGCAGCGCGTGTTCCCGCTCGCGTCCGTCACGAAGCTGCTGACGTCGTACGCGGTGCTGGTGGCCGTCGAGGAGGGCGCGGTCGAGTGGGACCAGCCCGCCGGGCCTCCAGGGTCCACTGTGCGGCACCTGATCGCGCACACGGCCGGGTACGCGTTCGACAAGGCCGAGGTGCAGGCCGAGCCCGGCACGCGGCGGATCTACTCCAACGCCGGGTTCGACGTGCTGGCGTCGTTCGTGGGCGAGGCGTGCGAGATGCCGTTCGCGACGTACCTGCATGAGGCCGTGTTCGTGCCGCTGGGGATGAAGTCGTCGGCCCTCGTCGGCTCGGCCGGCGCCGGTGCCGAGTCCTGCGCCGCCGACCTGGCGCTGTTCGCGGCCGAGCTGCTGTCGCCGACGCTCGTCTCGGCAGAGCTGGTCGGCGAGGCCACGTCCGTCGTCTTCCCCGGCCTGAACGGCGTGCTGCCCGGCTACGGCATGCAGAAGCCGAACGACTGGGGCCTGGGCTTCGAGATCCGCGACGGCAAGTCGCCGCACTGGACCGGCACCTCGCACTCGCCGCGCACGTTCGGGCACTTCGGCCAGTCCGGCACGTTCCTGTGGGTCGACCCGGAGATCTCGTCGGCCTGCGTCGCGCTGACGGACCTGCGCTTCGGCCCGTGGGCGGTCGAGGCGTGGACGCCGTTCTCCGACGGCGTCCGCGCCGAGCTGGTCAGTCGGCGAGCCTGAGCGCGAGCTGCCGGAGGATCTCCTGCACGTCGGCGTCCTCGTAGTCGTTCTCGTACGCCTGCGCGACGCCGTGGAAGGCGTAGAGCAGGCCGGCGGTGAACCAGCCGAACTGCGACAGCACCTGGTCCATCGCCTGCTTGAGGGCCTGCGCGCCGGCCTCGTTCAGCTCGCCGTCGACCTTGACCTCGTAGCTGAACACGCCCTCCTGCAACGACTTGAGGGCCATGCGCAGGTAGTCGTTCGATCCGGCGCCGTCGTAGGTGAGCGTCAGGACGCCGAGCGCCCGCTGCATGATCTCCCGCTGGTCCACAGCCGCCACTCTGCCTCGTCGCCCGCCGCGGACAAAGGGCCCGGCACGCATCGGCGCGCCGGAGCCCCCTCCGTCAGGCCGGCTTGCGCGCGACCCACCGCGCGACCGAGAAGACCCCGGCGGCACGGGCGGCGTCGAGCACGCGCTTGCCGTCGTGGATGACGGTGTTCTTCTCGCCCTCGTAGTCGCCCCAGCCCTGGCCGTCGTCCGGCGGCGTGCTGCCCCAGCACTCGACGCCGGCGTAGAGGTCCTCGGACACCTCGACGTCGAACCCGGCCGCCACCATCAGGTCGCGGTAGCCGTCCAGCGTGCCGAGCTCGGGGATGGAGATGACCTCCTCGACCGGGCGGATGAACTCGGCGATCTGCTCGGGCGTCCGGTGGTCGCCGAACGGCCGGGCGATCCAGTCGACGCCGACAAGGCACGCGCCGGGCTTGAGCACCCGGAAGGCGGCCTGGAAGAAGGCGCCCTTCTCGGGCAGGTGGCAGACCGACTCGTAGAAGCTGACCATGTCGAGCGAGGAGTCCGGCCACCACACGAGCGACTTGTAGTCCTCGTCGCCGACGGTCAGGAACGCGGTCTTGTCGCCTTGTCCCCGCTGGTCGGCGTACTCGCGGGCCTGCGAGGAGAGCCACTCGTTGTTGGAGATCCCGACGACGTGCGCCTGGGCGATCTCGGCCATGTAGACCGTCGTGCCGCCGACGCCGCTGCCGAAGTCGAGCGCGGTCCCGCCGGCCCGCAGCCCGGCCGCGTCGACCTGCTTGCGCGCCAACGCCTTCGCCGCGTCCTCCGGCGACAGCCCCGCCTGCTCGGCCGCCAGGTCGCCGTGGTGCCAGAACTGCCCCATGAGCGCGTGGTACGCGGGCCCGGCGTGGTCGTAGTACTCGCGAACCTGCTGCTCGACAGTGGTGTTCACCAGTTCCGGCCTTTCAGGATCTCTGCTCCAGCAACGGCGAGGGGCAACGTAGTTCCCGATTCAACGACTTGTCCACGACCGGTGCGCGGCAACGACGACCTGCGATTTTCGGTGCTGTGATCACCGGCACGTCCTCGGCTCAGCAGTGGTCGAACGCGTAGTCCCTACCGCCCGCCGCCACGAGCAGCCGGTCGCGCAACGTCGTCGTCGCGGGCGTCTCCGGATCAGCGCACACGTCGCGGAAGGTGCCGCGCAGGTCGTCGGTGTACTCGATGTCGAGCACGTGCGTCCCGTACACGCCGGTGTAGGACGAGCACTCGCTCCAGCGGTGGCACTCCTCGGTCACCGCGAAGTCGAAGCCCACCTCGGACCGCCCGCGGGCCGCCTGCTCCGCGGAGTTCTTCTGCCCGATCGCGAGGCCCTTGCCGTGCGCCCGGTCCGCCAGCGCCTTCGCGTACGCGAGGTTGTCATCGGCCGTCAGCCGGCCGTCCGACCGCAGGAACGAGTCGAGGTTGTCGATCTCCACGGCCTGGAACCCCTTGGCGGCGCACCGGTCGACGGTCGCCCCGAAGATCGCCGCCAGCTCACCCCTTGCGGCGGGCGTCGAGGTGTCGAGCAGGAACTCGTCCGGCCACTTCGGATCGTTGACGGGCTTGCCCGACGAGTCCTTCAGCACCAGGTGCGCGCGCTCGGTCAGCCACACGTCCCGTTCGCCGGGCTGCGACTGGAACCCGTTGACGTAGCAGACGGAGTAGAGGCCGGGCGCGGGTTCGGCGGTGCTGTCCCGCACCACGAGCGTGACGCCGCCGGGCGGCGGGTAGGCGGCGCCGAGCTGGTAGTCGAGGACCGCCTTCTCCGGTGGGAGCCGGACGCCCTGTGCGGTCGGCGGCGCCGAGGGCTTCGGTCCCGGGGATTCGGACTCGGGTTCGTCGGCGCAGCCGGAGAGGACGAGTGCGGCGAGTGCGATGCCGAGGAGAGAACGGAGACGCACGGAGAACTCCTCGGTGGAAATAGTCGGCTCACGACGAAGCCCCGGCCAGACCGAAGTCTGACCGGGGCTTGTCCAGTGCGCTCGGCAGGATTCGAACCTGCAACCTTCTGATCCGTAGTCAGATGCTCTATCCGTTGAGCTACGAGCGCGTGCTATTCAATTATAACCGAACCCCTGGAGGCTCGGCCTTGCGGAGGCTCCGGGATTTGAACCCGGGATGGGGGGTTACCCCAAACCGCATTAGCAGTGCGGCGCCATAGACCAGACTAGGCGAAGCCTCCCGGGACCATCCTCGGCCACGACGCATAGGTTACACAGGTCTTCAACGGAGTTGCAAAACACCCCCCTCCCAACCCCGTACGCGCTGGTCAGAGCACGTGCGGAGGGCGGGAGAAGGGCGTTAAATGCCTGGTCGGCGCGTGCGAAGTGACCTAGATCATTCTGAAGCGAGTTCCAGGAAGGGCCGCAGCGACTCTGGATTGCGCAGCGCTCCCCTGCTCACGGCCTTCTCCGGGTCGGCGCCTGCCAGGATCTTCTTGACCGGGACCTCGCACTTCTTGCCGTTGAGGGTCCGCGGAATCTCGGCGACGGCGACGAACCGGTTCGGGACGTGGCGCGGGGAGAGCGCCGAACGCAATTCCCGGCGCAGCACCGGTTCCACGTCGGCGAGCGGGACGCCGTCCAGGACGACGAAGCAGAGCAGTTCGCCCTCGGTGACGCCGGACGTGTCGATCACCAGCGAGTCGGCGACGCCGTCGACGGACTCGACGACGCGGTAGAACTCCGAGGTGCCCATGCGGACGCCGCCGCGGTTGAGGGTCGAGTCGGAGCGGCCGTAGATCACCGCCGAGCCGCGCGGGGTGATGCGGATCCAGTCGCCGTGGCGCCAGATCCCGGGGTAGGTGTCGAAGTACGCGTCGCGCAGCCGCTCGCCCGTGTCGTCGCCCCAGAAGAACACCGGCATCGACGGCATGGGCTTGGTGATCACGAGCTCGCCGACCTCGTCGTCCAGCGCCGCGCCCGCCTCGTCGAAGGCGAAGACGGAGGCGCCGAGGGCGCGGCAGGACAGCTCGCCCAGCCACACCGGGCGGTCCGGCGAGGCGGCCACGAAGGCCGTGCACAGGTCGGTGCCGCCGGAGACCGAGGCGATCTGGACGTCCTTGCCGACGGCGGAGGCGATCCAGCGGAAGCCCTCCGGCGTCAGGGGCGCGCCGGTCGAGCCGACCACGCGCAGGCCCGTCAGGTCGTAGCTCTCCGACGGGTTGAGGCCGTCCTTGAGGCACGACTGGACGTACGGCGCGGACGTGCCGAAGTAGTTCACGCGGTGCTGTTCGGCCAGGTGCCACAACGTGTTCAGCGACGGGTAGGCCGGGCTGCCGTCGAACAGGACGATCGTGGTCCCGACGAGCAGGCCGCCCACCAGGTAGTTCCACATCATCCAGCCGGTGGTGGTGAACCAGAAGAAGCGGTCGCCGGGGCCGAGGTCGCTGTGCAGCGCGAGCATCTTCAGGTGCTCCACCACGATGCCGCCGTGGCCCTGGACGATGCCCTTGGGCAGGCCCGTGGTGCCGGACGAGTAGAGCACCCACAGCGGGTGGTCGAACGGCACCGGCGTGAACTCCAGAGCCGCGCCCTCGTTGTCCGCCAGCAGCTCCGCGAACGACAGGGTGTCCGGCAGCGTCGCGCCGTTGTCCAGGTAGTCGACCAGGACGGTGGCGCGCAGGCCGGGCAGCTGGGCGCGGATCTCCTCGACGACCGGGCGGCAGTCGAACGACCGTCCGTTGTAGACGTAGCCGGAGACGGCGACGAACACCGCGGGCTCGATCTGGGTGAACCGGTCGGCGACGGCGCGGGCGCCGAAGTCCGGCGAGCACGACGACCAGGTGGCGCCCAGCGACGCGGCCGCCAGGAAGGCGATCAAGGCCTCGGGGGCGTTCGGCACGAGTGCCACCACCCGGTCGCCCTGCGAGACGCCGAGAGAGGCCAATGCGGCCCGGAAAGCGGCCACGCGCGAACGCAGCGCACCGAAGGTCAGCGAGGAAGCGACGCCGTCCTCGCGGTGGAAGATCACGGCCAGGTCGTCGTCGCCACCGCGGCGCAGCGCGTGCTCGGCGTAGTTCAGCGTCGCGCCGGGGAACCACCGGGCGCCCGGCATCTCCGCGGAGCCCAGCACGCGTTCGGGGGCGGAGTGGAACCGGACGTCGAAGTACTCGGCTATGGCGCCCCAGAACCCCTCGAGGTCGGAGACGGACCACTCCCACAGCGACTCGTAGTCGGGGAAGTCGTGGCCCCGCCCGGCGAGCCAGGAGCGGAACTCGGTCATCCCGTTGTCCCTCGTGGGGTCCGGGCGCCACAGCAGTTCGACGTCGGTGTCGGTCATGCCCCATGTCTAATCGAGGCACCACCGCACGTCCATGTGTGATTGGCGGACTTGCGGTAGCCCACCTGTGTGGAACGACCTGGGGGTGGACCTAGCCCGCGGCCAGCAGCTCGTCGACCGCGCTCGTCAGCCGGCCGGCGTCCGCCGGGGCCAGCACGAGCCAGCCGTCCTGCTTGCGGAGCAGGTAGCGGCCCTCGCGGGTGTCGAGCCACGACACCGAACGGCCCGTGGGGCGCGGCACGCCGTCGCGGTTGCGGGCGGTCAGGCCCAGCTCACCGCCGCCGATGCGGGACGTGACGAGGCGCAGCAGCGTGTGCGCCTCCGGCTCGCGGACGCCGACGCCGCGCAGGACGTCGAGGAACGCCTGCTTGCCCTCCTGCTCGCCCGCCTTGCCCGCGCGCACGTAGTCGTCCCAGCGCACGTTGACGGCGCGGCCGGTGCCGGGCGCGAGGCCTGGCAACGATGACACCGTGGCCGAGGCCAGCGAGGTCGGGCGGAACGGGTAGAGGTGCACCTCGCCGTTGACGCGCGCGGCGAACGCGCCGCCCCAGCCCGCGCAGGCGATGCCGCGGGCCAGTTCGGCGCCCTTGAAGTACGCGATCTCCAGCGCCCGGTCGAACTCGCCGAGCCCGGCGACGAGCGCGCGGAGGTCGGGGTCGGGGCGCTGGATCGTGCCGAGACGGCGGGCCAGCAGCGTCTGCGAGCTCGCTTCGACGAGGCGCTGCCGTGCCGCCCTGGTCGCCCCGACGTGGGGCGTGCCGAGCGGCACGGTGCGGTCCTCGCCGTGCACGGCTTGCCACAGCAGGAAGAACTCCTGCGAGCTCACCGTGAACTGGCGTTCGTTCACTGACCGATCACCGGCGGGGCCGCCTTGCGGTCCACTCCGAAGACGTTGTCGTCCTCTTCGAGGTAGCTCGCGCTCTTGTGCTCGCGTGCGTCGTCACGGCCACCGGCACCGCCGGCCGCGGCCATCGGCGCGCCACCCATCGCGAGCGGGTTCTGGAACGCCTTGGTCTGGTTGCCGACCGCCTGCGACGAGGCGGCCGCCGCGGCACCGGCGCCACCACGTGTGGTCTCGTTGACGCCCGCGACGCCACCGCCGACACCGGGACCGCTGGGGCCGCTCGCGCCACCGCCGCCCTGGTTGCCGGCGCCGGAGTTGAACGGACGGGCCATGCCCATGCCGCCGCCGAAGCCGCCACCACCGCGACCGCCGCCGAACCCGCCGCCGCCACCGCCGCGCGACGAGGTGCTCGTGGTGCCGCGGTTCTGGTTGTTCGCCGTGCCGGCCGCCACGGGCGCGGTGCCGCCACCGGCACCCGCGCCGGCGCCGGTCGTGTCGGGGGTGCCCGGCGTGCGGGTGCCGCCGAGGTCACCGCCGGTCGGCGTCGGGTTGATCGGGTTGACCGGCGGCGTGAACTGCTGCGGAACGGTCTGGTCGACGGCCGCCGAGTTGCGCTGGAACGCCGCCATGACGTCCGCGGCACGGCGGTGCGACGCGTCGTTGGCCGCGAGGGTGTCGACGGGGCTGGTGCCGATGGCGTCGAAGTTCGCGAACTCGCCGGTCGGCTGGGCCACGCGGGCGATCTGCGGGTTCGCCACCGAGCTGAACCCGTCGACCTGGTCGACCGTCAGCAGCCTGTCGCGCAGGGCGGGGTTGACCGGGGTGACCGGGCTGATCGCCGCGTCCGTCGGCACGGGTGCCGCGGGGGCCTGGGGAGGCGGCGGCATCGCGGCGCGGGCGGCCTCGACGTTGGTCGTCTCGGTCGTGATCGCCGCGGAGACCTTGGTGGCGTAGTTGGCCGTGTCGTCGACCCAGTTGGTGACCTCGGTGAGGCCGTCGCGGGCCAGGCGCGCCGAGTCGCTGTCCCAGCCGACGCTCGAGTCCTCGACGGCCTTGAGCAGGTTCGCGCGCACGCCGGCGATGTCCTCGCCGATCTTCGCCCAGTTCGTGGCGGCGGCCTGGGCACCGGCGAGGTTCACGCCCGTGTGCACCATGTTGTAGAGCTGCTCGTGCGTGTACGTCATCCAGTCGACCGGCTCGTGCAGGTCGTTGCGGTCGTACTTGCGGTCGTCGCCGTGGTGCGACCCGTTGCCGTTGCCGCCCTTGTTGTTGTTCGATCCGTAGCTCACCAGGACCCCCCGGCGTTCTTCATCGACTTCTCTGCTTCTTCCTCGACGTCGCGCATGGTGTCCCTGTTGCGGCTCAAGGCGTTGCTGATGTCGTCGAGGACCTTGAAGAGGTCGAGCAGCGCCTTGGCGGCTCCGGAGTCCTCTCCGACGGCGAGGTCGGCGAACCGCGCGCTGATCGCCTTGGCGACCGGGTTCTCCCCGAGCTGCAGCGGCGTGGCCAGCTGGTCGGTCGCGCGCTTCCACAGGTCCATGACCTGGTCGCGGGCGGCGTCGACGGCCTTGATCAGGGCGTCGGCCGCCTCGAAGTCGAGCGTCAGCTTGCCGCTGTCCGCCGCTTGGTCGAGCTTGGCCGCGGCGTGGCTCGCGTCCGCCTTGTCCGCCAGCATCTGCTGCTGGAGGGCCGGCTTGGCCGCCGCCAGCTGCTCAGCCGTGATCGGCACGGTGGCCGACGTGGTCGTCGTCGTAGTCGGATCGGGCGTCACCACCGGCGCCGCCCCCGTGCCTGTCGTCGTCCCACTCGTCCCAGTGCCTTCAGCCATCCCTCACAACCCCCTGCACTGCATTAACTCGTCACCGCAGCACTGGGCGTTACCGATCACCACACCCAGTTCAGCCCGTCCGGAGCACTCCTTAGATGTACCCGGACACCTGTTCGGTTCCAATCCGCCGGAAAGATGCTTACCTCATGTGAGCGTCGAACCAGTTCAACGCACGAGCCCACGCTTCGTCACTCGAAACGTCGAAACGGACCACATCTGACGCGGTTTCCGAACTGATCACAGCATCACGAAGCTTGCTCACTTCTTCCGAGTCGTCGTCGCGGTAGATGCCGAGCCACGGGCAGGACAGGTCGGAGGCGACGTCGACCAGCGCCGGCAGCCCGTCCGAGAGCGGCTCGAGGATGCCGGGCCCCTGCACGGTGACGGCCGCGCCGATCGTGCGGCTCGCGGCGACCACCATCGCGACGGTGCCGCCGATGTCGAACCCGACGACGCCCATCCGGTCCGCGCTCACGCCCTGCTGCCCGAGCCACACGAACGCGACGTCGGTGTCGGCGAGCAGGCGGTCGCCGGAGAGCTTGCTGACCCGGTCCCTGATGTCGTCGCCGTGCACGCGGTCCTCGTCGTAGAGGTGCGGCGCGATGGCGAGGAACCCCTCTCCCGCCAGGCTGCTGACCAGCGTCCGGACCCCCGCGGTGATCCCGCGGGCCTCGTGCAGCACCACGAGACCACCCCGTACGGCGGAGTCGGGTTCGGCGATCGTCACCCGCAGCTCACGGCCGTCGGTGAGGGAAAGCGTCTCGATGCGGGTAGTGGTCATGGTTCACCCTCGCACGCCAGGGTGAACTCCAGTCAACGTGACCAATCGGACGGAGCAATGCGAGGATCGGGAGCATGACCGTGCGAACCCGTGCTGACCTGGCGTCCCTGCCTTCCTACGTGCCCGGCAGGACCATCCCCGGCGCCATCAAGCTCGCGAGCAACGAGGTGTCGGCGGGCCCGCTGCCGAGCGTCGTCGAGGCGATCGCCGCCGCGGCCACCGCCGTGAACCGGTATCCCGACTCGGGGAGCGCGGAGCTGACCGCCCGCCTCTCCGACAAGCTCGGCGTTCCCGCCGACCACATCGCCATCGGCTGCGGCTCGGTGACCCTGTGCCAGCAGCTCGTCCAGGCCACCTGCACCGAGAACGACGAGGTGCTGTTCGCCTGGCGGTCGTTCGAGGCGTACCCGATCGTCACGCACGTGGCCGGCGCGCGGCAGGTCCGCGTCCCGCTGAACTCGGAGCACACCCACGACCTGGACGCGATGCTCGCGGCGATCACGCCGAACACGCGGATGGTGTTCGTCTGCAACCCGAACAACCCGACCGGCACCGCGCTGCGCACCGAGGAGATCGAGGCGTTCATCGCCCGCGTGCCGCGCGACGTGCTCGTGGTCCTCGACGAGGCCTACAAGGAGTTCGTCGACGACGCGCACGTCCCGGACGGCGTCGAGCTCGCGAAGCAGCAGTGGGCGACGGGCCACGACAACGTGGCGGTGCTGCGGACGTTCTCCAAGGCCTACGGCCTCGCGGGCCTGCGCGTGGGCTACGCGGTGGCCCCGCCCGTGGTCGCCGACGTGCTGCGCAAGGTCTACGTGCCGTTCTCGGTGAACGCCCTGGCCCAGGCGGCCGCGATCGCGTCGCTGGACGCCGAGGACGAGCTGATGGTCCGCTGCCGCGCGATCGTCGCCGAACGCGTCCGCGTCCGCGGCGAGCTGCTGGCGATGGGCTACGACGTGCCCGAGACGCAGGCGAACTTCGTGTGGCTGCCGCTGGGCGAGCGCACCGCGGAGTTCAACGAGCACTGCCTGGAGCACAAGGTCGTGGTGCGCGCGTTCGCGGGCGAGGGCACCCGCGTGACGATCGGCGAGCCGGACGAGAACGACGCGTTCCTGGCCGCCGCCCGCGCGTTCTCGCTGTAGCTACTTGGTGAGCAGCTGAACGATCGCCGCGACTCCCACCACCACGATGACGCCGCGCAACACGGCGGGTGGGAGTTTGCGGCCGATCTTCGCCCCGATCTGCCCACCGACCACCGACCCGACGGCCAGCAGCAGCACGACCAGCCACGCCACGTCGGCGATGAAGATGAACATGACGCCGGCGACGAGGTTCACGAACGCCGTCAGCACGTTCTTCAGCGCGTTGAGCCGCTGCAGGTGCTCGCTGACCAGCACCCCCATGAGCCCCATGACCAGCACGCCCTGCGCGGCGCCGAAGTAACCGCCGTAGATCCCGGCCGCGAACACGCCGAACCACAACAGCAGACCGCCGTCGTTGTCCGTGCGCCGGTCCGCGAGCCTGCGGTTGAGCCAGGGCTGGATGACCACCAGCACCAGCGCGATGACGATCAGCACCGGCACGATCGCGGTGAAGGCCTTGTCCGGCAGCGTCACCAGCAGGATCGCCCCGACGACACCGCCGAGGATCGAAGCGGGCAGCAGCTTCTTGATCCGGGGCGCCTGCCCCTTGAGCTCCTCGCGGTAGCCCCACGCCCCCGACAGCGACCCGGGCACGAGCCCGAGGCTGTTGGACACGTTCGCGACCACGGGCGGGTAGCCGACGGCGAGCAACACCGGGAAGGTCACGAGCGTGCCGCTGCCGACGACGGTGTTGATGCCGCCTGCGAACACACCCGCGATGACCACCACGATTGCTTCCCAGACCGTCATGCCACCCCCAGTCACCCGATGGTTAGCGACGCTAACACTCCGCCCCGACCAGGGAACTGTGGCGCTGATGACAACGGGCCGCCACTCAACGTGAGTGGCGGCCCGGTCCGTTCGCAGGTGGTCAGGCGACCAGGCGCCGCCTGCCGATCACGCTGGCCCCGACGCCGAAGGCGACGAGCAGTGCGCCGACCAGGCCGAGCCCCAGCACGCTGGCACCGGTCTTGGCCAGCGCGTCGACGCTGCCGCCACCACCGGCACCGGCGGGAGCGGCCGGGGCGTGGTCGCCGCCGGGCACAGCGGCGGGGCTGGGAACGACGGGGAAGCCGTACCTCCACTCGCTGCCGGCGTAGACGGCGACGTGACCGCCCCACTCGCCCTCGAACTGCCACGGCCCGTCCACCCTGGCGAAGTACGTCCCCGCGGGAACGCGGTCGAAGCGCACGTGGCCCTGGTCGTCGGAGACCGTCTCGGCGACGTCCACGCCGAGCTCCCGGTCGTGCAGCAGGATCCGGGTGCCGCCGATGGTCTCGCCCGCGTCGGCCGTCCCGTTGCCGTTGCGGTCGTGGTAGAGCTCGCCGGTGACGGAACCGAACCCACCGGGAACCCGCGCCGAGTCGAACGCCTCGGCGGCGTCGGTGTTCCACCCGGCGTGCGGCGCGAACCCGCAGGACGCGATGACCTTGCCCCAGGTGATGCCGGCCGGCGGTACCTTCTCGACCACGACGATCGTCCTGGTCTCGCCCGCCCCGACCGTCACGCCCGCGCCGCGCAGCTCGCCCCAGCCCGGCGGGTTCGGCTCGCTGATCCGGCCGCCGAACTGGTTCTCGTCACCGATCCGGTTGCACCAGGCCTGGATGCCGGTCATCGCCCGGTCGCCGGAGTTGGTCAGCGTGATCGTGATCCGGGCGTCCTCGTCGGCCTGGTAGACGTCCTTGTCGAGCGTGAGGGTCGCGCTGAGCGACTCGGTGTACGGGCGCTCCGCGCGGGCCACCAGCTCCAGCGGTGCGCCGGGCTGGACGCGAGTCTTCGACTCCGTGCCGTCCGAGTGCACGATCCAGCCGCCGGCTATGGAGTAACCGACGTAGTAGTCGCCCGACGGGATGTCGGTGAAGGTGTAGCGGCCGTTGGCGTCAGTCGTCGTCTTGAAGTAGCCGTAGGGCACACCGCCGTTGATCTCGACAATCGCGTCCGGCGCGGCCTCGCCGGCGTCCTGCTGTCCGTTGCGGTTCTTGTCGTTGTAGACGAGACCGTTGATGCTGCCCTTGCTCTGCACGACGACGACCTCGCCGTGGTACCCGCTCTGGTGCGGGTTCGGGCGGCCGTCGTAGTTGATGCCGCCCCAGATGACCAGCTTGCCGTTCTGGAGCTGCTCGATCATGCCGGTGGCCTCGAACGTGCGGGACGCGCCGGGGGCGAGCGAGATGCCGGGACCGCGGTAGCCGAAGTCGCCCCACTGCGACTCGGGGGTGCTCACGGCGAGGATCGGGAAGTCCAGCTTGACGTGCTCGGCGGTCTGGCCGCCGACGTTGGTGACGGTCAGCCAGAAGCGCACGGTCTCGTGCGACTGGTAGCTCGACTTCTCGAACCACAGGGTGCCGCGCGGGCTCGGCGCGGCCGCACCGGGCGTGAGCCCGAGCGTCGTCTCCCCGCCGGCTTCGGTGACTTGGACCTCCAAGCCGGCGTTGCCGTTGGTGAACTTCCACGCGGGGTCGATCGTGAGCCAGTACGGCCCGACGGGAAGACCGGTGAACTCGGACCAGCCGTCGGCACCGCTGGCGCGCTCCGCGACGGCGGCGCCGGTCTGCTTGTCCGTCAAGGAGACCTCGAGTCCGACGATCTGCTCGCCCGGCTCGAAGTACCCGTTGCCGTTCCGGTCCTGGAAGGTCCTGACCTTGAAGTTGCCCACCGCCGCGGCCTTGCCGGGCTCCTCGCTCTTCGGCGGCTCGGGCGGCGCGTTCTCCGACGTCGGGACGGGTGCGGACCCGGTGCTGCTCGGCGGCGCCGACTCGGACGTCGACGGCGGCGCGGAGTCCGAAGTGGACGGCGGCGCGGTCTCCGTGCTCGCCGGCGCCTGCTCGACGCTCGTGGACGCCGGCGTCTCCGGCTCGTCCTGCGCGAGCGCACCGGCGGTGGCACCGCCGAACGCGAGGACGACAGCGGTGGTCAAGGCCCCGAATCTGAGCAGGGCACGGCTGACCGATCTCTCGGACAAGATGAATCCCCCATGAGAACGTTGGTAGTCGTTCGCCGACGTCAAGCCCCCGCACGCGTCCGCAGAACCGCCGCCAAGCTACCCGAGTGGTTGCGTCCCCGGAAGCCCGTTTCTTCCACTTCGGATGCATCTGTGAAGTTCGGCCCGAGGTGTCGCGCACCGGTGGCATGCTGGCGGCGTGACACCGGAGGACCTGGCGCACCTGCGCCGGGCGCGCGACCTGATGGACCGCGAGTACGCCAGTCCGCTGGACGTGCCCGCGATGGCCAGAGTCGCCCTGATGTCGCCGTCGCACTTCTCCCGCAGCTTCCGCGCGGCCTACGGCGAAACCCCGTACGGCTACCTGATGACCCGGCGCATCGAGCGCGCCAAAGCGTTGCTGCGCCGGGGAACGCTGTCGGTGACCGAGGTGTGCGTCGAGGTCGGCTGCACCTCGCTGGGCTCGTTCTCCGCCCGCTTCACCGAACTGGTCGGCGAGACGCCGTCGGCCTACCGCGCCCGCTCGCACTCGGCGCTGACCGCGGTGCCGGGCTGTCAGCTGAAGGGCCTGACAAGACCGAGCAGGTTTCGAGAAGCGTCGAATCCCTGAGCTGCCTAGGGTTTCGGCCCATGAAGCTCTCGCACACGTTCCTCTTCGTCCGCGACCAGGACGAAGCCCTGAAGTTCTACCGCGACGTCCTGGGCCTGGAGGTCCGCACCGACGCGCCGATCGAGGACCACCGCTGGCTCACCGTGGGACCGCCAGAGCAGCCGGACGTCGAGATCGGCCTGTCCCACATCGGCCCGCCGGTGCCGCCGACCGACCACGAGGCGCTGCACGCGTTGCTGGCCAAGGGATCGCTGCACGGCATCATCTTCGTGACCCCGGACGTGGACGCGAAGTTCGAGCAGGTCCGCGCGGCCGGCGCCGAGGTCCTCCAGGAGCCCGTCGACCAGCCCTACGGCGTCCGCGACTGCGCCTTCCGCGACCCGTCCGGCAACATGGTCCGCTTCTCCTCGCCGCGGTTCTGAAAAGCAGTTCTGCTTCTTCCGGCCGTGTGCTTTCCTGATGTCCTCTGGCGCACACACAGATGAGGTCGATGCCATGGCAGCCCCGGACACACCGGGTGCCTTCGCCGTGCCCGGTGACAACCACGTACTTCTTCGTGCGATCACCAGGAGCATCGATCTTGACTTGGTACACCACCTTCTTCACCGATCTCGCCAACGGTTTCTGGCGCGGCGCGGTACAGCCCTCGCAGACCACCGCTGAGATCGACTTCGTGGCCGGCTTCGCACCCGGCCTCCGCGTGCTGGACGCGCCGTGCGGCAGCGGCAGGCACAGCATCGAACTGGCCCGCCGCGGCTACACGGTCACCGGCCTGGACATCTCGGCCGAGGCCATCGGCTTCGCCCGCTCGTCAGCTCCCTCACTGGACTGGCGGCTGGGCGACGTGGCTTCGCTGGGCTCGATGGGCTTGGCCGCCGACCTGGCGTTGTGCATGGGCAACAGCTTCGGCTACCTGTCACACGCCGGCTCGGTGCGCTTCCTCGCCGACATGGCGGCCATCGCCCCGGTGCTGGTACTCGACTACGGCTGCGCGGCCGAGTCGTTGTTGCCTTCGCTGCCAGGCGAGATCCGGATGTCGGCGGGCGGCGTCGACATGGTGGCCGTGAACTCCTACGACGTGGCGTCGGGGCGGCTGCTGATCGACTTCACCTTCACCGACGGGTCGCGGGTGCAGCGGTCGCGTTGTGAGCAGCACGTCTACACGGCCGGTGAGCTGACGCGGATGCTTCATGGCGCCGGGTTCGGGGCCGTTGAGCTGTACGGCGACGTCGACGGGAGCGCGTTCTCGCTTGGCAGCCACCGGTTGCTGGCGGTGGCGCGGCGGTGACGAGCGGGGGCGGCACGCCTGATCTGGCGTGCCGCCCCTGTTCGTGCTGTTCAGACTGCGGAAGCGGAGGGATTTGAACCCCCGGACGGTTGCCCGTCTCCCGCTTTCAAGGCGGGTGCATTCGGCCGCTCTGCCACGCTTCCCCGACACCACCGGTGTCCGCCGAGGAGCCTAGCCGTTCGCCTCGCGCAGGTGTGTCATGACCCGGTCGAAGACCTTGGCCAGCACCTCGCCCTCCTCGGGCGTCAGCAGGTCGACGATGTGGGCGCGCACGCCTCGCAGGTGGGTGGGGGCGGCTGCCACCAGGAGGGTCATGCCCTTCGGGGTCAGCTCGGCCAGCACGCCTCGGCCGTCCTCCGTGCACTCGCGGCGCGACACCAGGCCCGCCTTCTCCATGCGGGCCACCTGGTGGGAGACGCGAGACTTCGAGGAGGCGACGTCCTCCGCCAGCTGGGTCATGCGCATGCGGCGGTTCGGTTGTTCGGAGAGGCGGACGAGGATCTCGTAGTCCGCCAGTGACACTCCGTGGGCGTCCTGCAGCTCTCGGTGCAGGCGGTCCATGAGCATGGAGGAACCGCTCACGTAGGTGCGCCAGGCACGCATCTCCCCCGCGTCCAGCCAGCGCGGCGCTTCCTCACTTGGTGTCACGGGAACAAGGCTAGACGGCCGGATGACGATCCAGTCATCCCTCTGGAAAACGCGGCGTCCGGGAGGCAGACTCCTCCGCCGTACACGCGCGTTAACCACGCCTTCGAAAGGCTCCACCCATGAGTTCGTTCAGACGGCTTTCCGTTCTGGCGATCACCGCCGCCGCGGCCACTGTCATCAGCGCTACCGGGCCTGCCCAGGCCGATGTCCAGTCACTGCGCGGTCGGGGCACGGTTGACGTGCGCCTGATCGGCATCAACGACCTCCACGGCAACATCGAGCCGCCGACCGGGTCTTCCGGACGCGTCATCCTGCCGGACGGCACGACCGTCGACGCCGGTGGCGCCGCCTACAACGCGACGCACATCAAGAACCTCCAGAAGGAGGTCAAGAACTCCGTCATCGTCGGGCAGGGCGACCTGATCGGCGCGAGTCCGATCGTGTCCGCGCTGTTCCACGACGAGCCGACGATCGACGTGCTCAACAAGGTCGGTCTCGACGCGACCGCGGCGGGCAACCACGAGTTCGACGAGGGCTACAAGGAGCTCCTGCGCATCCAGCGCGGCGGGTGCCACCCGGTCGACGGGTGCCAGTTCAACGACAAGTACAAGGGCGCGAACTTCCCGATCCTCGGCGCGAACGTCACGCACGCCAAGACCGGGCTGCCCGCCCTGCCGCCGTTCTGGGTGGAGATCCGCGACGGCATCCCGATCGGCTTCATCGGCATGCCGCTCAAGGACGTGCCGATCCTGGTCGACCCGAACGGCATCAAGGAGCTCCAGTTCGGTGACGAGGTGAAGGCGGCCAACAAGTACGCCAACCTCCTCGACGCCATCGGCGTGAAGTCGATCGTGCTGCTCGTGCACCAGGGCGACCAGGTCACCTCCACCGGTGGCGGCCCCAACGCGTGCAACGTCGCCGCGAACAACCCCGGCAGCGTCATCGCCACGCAGGTCAGCCCGAAGATCGACGCGGTCTTCTCCGGCCACAGCCACCAGCACTACAACTGCGTGGTCAAGGACCCGGCGGGCAACCCGCGCCCGTTCATCGAGGGCCTCGCCTTCGGGCGTGAGCTCAGCGTCGTCGACCTGAAGATCGACCGCCGCACGCGCGACGTCATCCGCGGCGAGACCAAGGCCGACAACAAGATCGTCACCCGCACGGTCACCCCGGACCCGGCCATCCAGGCCGTGATCGACCTGGCCAAGACGAAGTCCGCCCCGATCGCCAACAAGCAGGTCGGCACGATCAGCGCGGACATCCTCAAGGTGCAGAACACCGCCGGCGAGTCGCAGCTCGGCAACCTGATCGCGGACTCGCAGCTCGCGGCCACCTCCGGCAACGGCGCGGTGCTCGCGCTGATGAACCCCGGTGGCGTGCGCGCCGACCTCACCTACGCCAGCTCGCCCGCGGGCGAGGGCAACGGCGTGGTCACCTACGGCGAGGCGTTCACCGTGCAGCCGTTCGGCAACATCCTGCAGACGGTCACGCTGACCGGCACGAACATCAAGGCCGTGCTGGAGCAGCAGTTCACCGCGGCGAGGCAGTTCGTCCTGCAGCCGTCGTCCGGCCTGAAGTACACCTGGTCGGCGTCCGCGCCGTTCGGGTCGAAGGTCTCGAACGTCACGCTCAACGGCGCTCCGCTCGACCCGAACGCGAGCTACCGCGTGACGATCAACAGCTTCCTCCAGGGCGGTGGTGACGGCTTCAGCGAGTTCACCAAGGGCACCGCCATCACCGGTGGCGGCATCGACCTGGACGCGTTCTCCGCCTACCTGACGGCGCACCCGAACCAGGCACCGCCGGCGCTCGACCGCATCACGCAGACCCCGTAACCACGGGCCGCGCGAGAAGGCCGCCCTAGCGACGAGAGTCGCCGGGGCGGCCTTCTCACGTGTCCGGTTGCTCCATTTGATCTAGGGTGAGGGCCGATGTCGTGGTTGCGTCGGCTCCTGCTGCTCGCCGGTCTGGTGACCGGTGCCTGGCTGCTGGGCGGCGCCGGCCAGGCGCACGCCGACGTCCGCGTCGAGATCGACCAGCTCACGATCGAGGTCGAGCTCCCGGTCGCCGACGTGGAGGTGCTGGTCGAGACCGGACTCGCCCCGCCACCACCGGAGGCGCCCGTCCCGCCGGAGCCGGACCCGCGCACCGACGTCCCCGAACCACCTCGCGAACCACCGGCCGTCGAAGCGCCCGTGCACGTCGAAGTGCCGGCCGAACCGCTTCCCACCCCACCTCCGCCGGTCGCGAGCGACCCGATGAGTCCCGTTTCGCCGCAGCAGCCGCAGTCCCCACCGCACTCGCGGGCGGAGCAGCCGGTCACCGGCACGCTCCCACAGAGCGGCGCCGGGGCAACGGCGAGCGGCACGCAGATGCCGATGGGCACGCTGCCGCACGCCATGTGGCCGCCCACCACCACGACGTCGCTCGTCAGCACCGAACGGCACGACGCACCGCACACCGTGCGCGCCGAGGAACCGACGTTCTCCCCCGACTGATCCCCGCACGCGCTCAGGGATCCGTCACTTCACGCGTCAGGGAGAACAGTCATGCGCAAGAACCTCAACCGGACCATGTCCGCGGCCCTGCTGACCGGCGGCATCCTCGTCGCCACCGCCGGGTGGGCCCAGGCCGTCCCGGTGCCGGTGGACGTCGACGACGAGGTCCGCGTCGGCAACCTCGTGAGCGTCCCGGTCAGGATCTGCGGTAACGCGGTCAACGTCCTGGGCACCGGCGACGCCACGTGCGAGGAGCGGCCCGCCGCGCGCGTCCAGGCCGACAAGGCGCTCGTCTCCGCGCCCGTCACGGTGTGCGGCAACGCGGTCGGCGTCGCCGGCGGCGGCTCCGGCAGCTGCGGCGAGACCAGGCCCGAGCAGGCGAACGGCGCGGTCGAGGCGCCGATCACCGTCTGCGGCACCAGCGCGGCCGTGCTCGGCACCGCGAGCGGCGACTGCGGCAAGACCGGCGAGCCGGGACCGGAGCAGCCCGAGCAGCCCCAGCCCGAGCAGCCGGAGCAGCCCCAGCCCGGGCAGCCCCAGCCCGGACAGCCCCAGCCGGAGCAGCCGGGCGGCCAGAATCCCGGCGGTGGCAACGACAACGGCGGCAACGGCGGCGGGAACAACACGGGCGGCAGCGACAACGGCGGCGACGCCGGCGACGACTCGGGCGCCGGCACCCCGCAGACCGGGGACAAGGCGTCGCAGCGGGTGGCCGAGAAGGCGGTCGCGATCCCGTCGTTGTCGAGGACCGGCGCGGATCCGCTGGAGTTCCTGCTGGCCGGTCTCGGCCTGATCACCGCGGGATTGTTGACCCGTCGCGGTGCGCGCGGCAGGACCAGCGAATAATCGTTTTCTGATGATTTTTCACAATCGCCCGGTGAGCACCAGCTCACCGGGCGATTGCTGTCCGCACAGTCGATCTCCGCAGGTCACCCGGTTGTACTTCACCAATTCAGGTTTGGCGTGAGGTGTTGTGAAGTGCGGCGATCAAGCGCATGCTGAATGACGAGCTGGCAACCGGACGGTGAAATGAACCAGACCACCGGAGGCCACGCCCAGAAGGGGTAGGTGGTGCTGTGCAGGTATCTCCTCGCTGTGGCGAAACGCGGTTTGTCGCATCCCCGCGAGCGGACTGGACGTGACCGGTCCGGTCGCGACCGAGTAGCGGCGGACACGGGGTTTCGGGTGCCCAGGCGCCATCGGGCGTCGCTCGGCGCACTTCGACGCTGTTGAGCTCGGCATCGCTGACGTCTCATGGCGTCACCGGCCGAGCGCCACGCCAACCTCCGTGGGCCGTAGTCGTCACGACCAAATGGGAAAGCCTTGGTGCGGTGCCCCGACGTCGGGCTCCGCACCAAGGCATGTTTCGTGCTTTATCGTTTGCGGCACCCATGGGGTCCTTAACAGGAGGATTGCGGTGCAGTTCAACGAAGGCGCGGATCTCGATCTTTCTCAGGTTTCGGACCAGCGGGGCGTCGGCGGACGCGTCGCCGGCGTCGGCGGCGGCCTCGGCGTGGTCGGCCTGATCATCTACTTCCTGGTGCAGCAGTTCACGGGCATCCAGCTGCCCACGAGCGGGCTGGAGGGCATGGGGAACAACACCCAGGTCGAGTCGAGCCAGCTGGCCGAGAAGTGCAAGACCGGCGCCGACGCGAACCGCGACGGCGACTGCCGGATCGTCGCCACGATCAACTCGATCCAGGCGTACTGGAAGGACCAGTTCGCCCGCTCCGGCAACACCTACCAGGTCACCAAGACCAACTTCTTCCGCAACAGCGTCAACACCCGCTGCGGCAACGCGACCTCCGCGACCGGCCCGTTCTACTGCCCCGCGGACTCGCAGGTGTACATCGACCTCGACTTCTTCAACGAGCTGCGCACCAAGTTCGGTGCGACCGGCGGCCCGTTCGTCGAGGCCTACGTGCTGGCGCACGAGTACGGCCACCACGTGCAGAACCAGCTCGGCACCTCGGACAGGGTCGGCAGGGAGACCGGTCCGACCTCGGGCTCGGTGCGCCTCGAACTGCAGGCCGACTGCTACGCGGGCGCGTGGGGCAAGGCCGCGACGACGACCCCCGCGGCCAACGGCCAGCCGCTGATCACGAACATCACGCAGGAGGACATCGCCGCTGCCCTGGACGCGGCGTCCCGCATCGGTGACGACTTCATCCAGAGCGAGCTCGGTGGCGGGCGCGTGGACACGACCCAGTTCAGCCACGGCAGCTCGGCGCAGCGGCAGAAGTGGTTCAACACCGGTCTGCAGACCGGTGACCCGGCGCGCTGCAACACGTTCGACACGAACAACCTGGGCTGACGGGTCGACCGGCCGAAATTGTCAGACCTGTCTGGAAAAATGAAAGCAGGGGTCCCCTTGGCGGGGGACCCCTGCGTCAGCTAGAGCTGCTTACGAGACGGCTGCTTACGAGACGGCCGCGTGCGAGTGCTCGCCCACGTGCGCGGCCTTCGACAGCGCCACCGACGAACGGGCCTCCGCGCGCTTCGAACGCGGCGGCACGCCGTTGACGTCCTCGGTCGAGACGCCGTAGGCGGCGGTCACGAACGCGATGGCGCCCGCGTTGCGGCCCAGGGCAGTGCGGTCGATGTTGCCGAGGTTGTCGCACTTCGAGTGGTAGCACGGGTCGTAGGCGACACCGGCCGTGCCGCCCCACTTCGCCGCCTGCGCCGCGGTCTTCACGCCCTCGGCGCCGGTGAACAGGCCACCGGCCGGGATGCCCTGCGCGATGAACTCGCCGTAGTCCGAACGACCCGAGAAGTCGGTGCCCTCGGTCGGGACGCCCTTGGCGGCGAAGTAGTCGGCGAAGGCCTTCTCGATCTGGGCCGAGCCGTACGGGCCCGCGCCCGCGCCGACCTTGTCCGAGTCGTCGCCGTCGTAGATGAAGTACGCGGCGTTCGGGGAGCCGACCATGTCGAAGTTCAGGTACAGCGCGATGTCCAGCTGCTGTTCGAACGTCAGCGACCGGACGTACTCCGTCGAGCCGATCAGGCCGCGCTCCTCCGCGCCCCACCAGGCGAACCGGATCGCGTTGTCGACCTTCGGGCTGGAACCGAGCTGCAGCGCGGTCTCCAGCAGGCTGGCCGAGCCGGAGCCGTTGTCGTTGATGCCGGGGCCGACCTCGACGCTGTCGAGGTGCGAGCCCGCCATCACGACGTTGTTCGTACGGCCCGTGCGGGTCTGCGCGACGACGTTGCGCTGGGTGCGGGTCTCGGTGTGGAAGCGGACGTCCACGGTGATCGCGGAACCCGCCTTGCCGGCGAGCGCGGTGCCGTCGGCCTGGGAGACGCCGGCGACCGGGATCTTGCCGGGGTTGGTCAGCGTCACGTTGGACAGCGGGCCGGCGGTGTTGTTCGAGACCAGCACGGCGATGGCACCCGCGGCGAACGCGTTGAGGTGCTTCTGCTCGAACGTGCAGCCGCCGCGGCGGATCATGGCGACGGTGCCGGTGAAGTCCTGGCCGGCGAAGTCGGTGGCCTCGCAGCCCGTGGTGGCGTCCTCGGGGACGACGCGCAACGGGCCCGTCACGCCGCCGGCCGGGGTCTGCGGCGACTCGTTGAGGATCAACGCCTGGTAGGTCGTGCCGTCGACGCGGGCGATCTCGGCGTCGGTCACCGCGACGTCGAAGTCGAACGTCGGCGTGGACACGATGAAGCCCTCGTCGCGGAGCTTGCCCGCCACGTAGTCGACGCTCGCGTCGTAGCCGGGGGTCAGGGCGGCGCGGTTGCCGCCGTTGCGGTCGGCGAGGCGCTGGAACGCGATCAGGTGCCGGTTGACGCCCTCGACGGTGACCTTCTTGGCGAGCTTCTTGGCGAGGGCGGGGCCGGCTGGTTCAGCCGCGGCGGACGCGGTGGCGGTAGGGGCGGCGACTAGTGCCGAGATGGCAAGCACAGCCGCCAGCTTGGTTCTGCCGGACATGTGAACGGTCCCCTTCGTTCGGAGTCGCTGAACCCTCACAAACAGGAGACCCAGGACACAATCCTTCGGTCGGCGGGATCTCACCTGGTGAGCAGGTCGACACTCTCCGCGAGCCCCTCGACGGCCACCTCCCAGTCCGGGCGCACGAAGTCGGCGGCGTCCAGGCGGAGTCGCACGTGCTCAAGGCGCTCGCCGCGGGGTGCGGCGGCCATCGTGCCGTCGTGGCGGTAGCCGAGCTTCTCGCTCACGCGGCTGGAGGACCGGTTGCCGAGCCAAGCCGCCGAACGGGCGATGGTCGCACCCAGGTGGTCGAACGCGAACTGGAGGACGGCGACCCTCATCTCGGTGCCGATGCCGTCGCCCTGGAACCGCTGCCCGATCCACGAGCCGGTGCTCACCTCGCGCAGCGCGCCGAAGCTCTGCGCGGCGACCTCCTGCGTGCCGACGACCCTGCCGTCGCGCCGCGCCAGGAAGTTGATCTTCCAGTTGCCGGGTTCCACCTCGGAGCGCGCCCGCCAGAAGTGCTTGATCATGCCGAACCCGCCGTCGCCCGCGACCCAGTCCGTCCACGGCACCAGGAACGGCATCTCCGCCGGGTCGTGCACGCCGTCCTTCGCCACGTCGACGAGCTCGAGCAGACCCTCGTCGTCGTCCGGGCGCAGCTCCAGGCGCGGGGTGCGGAGAACCAGGTGTCGCAGAGGCCAGGCGTCCATGATCCGATGGTGCCGGACGTGTCGAACGGTATTACGGTCGAACGCATGCGTGCCATCACCGTTCGCGATCCCGGCGGCCCAGAGGTGCTCGAGTGGACGGAGGTCCCCGACCCCGTTCCCGGTCCCGGCGAGGTGCTGATCGACGTCGCCGCGTCCGCCGTCAACCGCGCGGACCTGTTGCAGCGCCAGGGTTTCTACCCGCCGCCGAAGGGCGCGTCGGACATCATCGGACTGGAGTGCTCCGGCACGATCGCCGAGCTCGGCGAGGGCGTCACGGGCTGGAACGTCGGCGACGAGGTGTGCGCCCTGCTCGCCGGCGGCGGTTACGCGGAGAAGGTCGTCGTGCCGGCGCCGCAGGTCCTCCCGCTGCCGCAGGGCGTCGACGTCGTCACGGCGGCCGCGCTGCCCGAGGTCGCCTGCACGGTGTGGTCGAACGTCGTGATGGACGGCCGGCTCAAGCTCGGTGAGACGTTCCTCGTGCACGGCGGCGCCGGCGGCATCGGCACGCACGCCATCCAGGTCGCCAAGGCGCTCGGCGCGACGGTCGCGGCCACCGCGGGCTCCGACGAACGCCTCGCGAAGTGCGCGGAGCTCGGCGCGGACATCACGGTCAACTACAAGACGCAGGACTTCGTGGCCGAGGTGAAGAGCGCCGACGTCGTGCTCGACAACATGGGCGCCGCCTACCTGCCCCGCAACATCGACGTGCTCGCCACCGACGGCCGGTTGATGATCATCGGCATGCAGGGCGGGGTGAACGGCGAGTTGCCGATCGGCAAGCTGCTCGCCAAGCGCGCCTCGGTGATGGCGACCGGGCTGCGCGGCCGGTCGGTGGAGAACAAGGGCGCGATCGTCGCGCAGGTCCGCGAGCACCTGTGGCCGCTCGTCGAGAGCGGTGCCGTCAAGCCGATCGTCGGCGAGGTCGTGCCGATGTCCGACGCCGCTGCGGCCCATCGGTTGCTGGAGGCCAGCGACGTCTTCGGCAAGGTCCTGCTCAGGCGGGAACGGTAGAGGTGCCCAGCGCGGTCCGGGGAGCGGTGCGGAACTCCAGCCCGAACTCCTCGGACCAGCGCGCCAGCACGGCCTGCTCGTCGGGACGGTCGACGTCGTCGGCCAGCACGGTCGCGCCCGGCGCCAGCACGGCCCGCAGCACCGGCAGCGCGGGATAGCGCGAGTCGCCGAACCCCGGCCCGTCCACCAGCAGCAGGTCCACCAGCCCGAACCGGTCGACGTAGGCGAGCACCTCGTCGTGCACCTGCTGCGGCGCGTACCACTGGCCGTGCCGCGACAACGCCGCCGGATGCCGCGACAACGGCGCGTGCACCACGCGGGCGGTCGACCCGAGGCCCTCCCGGCGCAGCTGCGAGGCGACGAACGCGGCCATCCGCTCGTCGTGCTCGATCGACAGCAGGTGCCCGAACCCGCGCTGCCGCAATAACCTCGCCAGCAGGACGGACGTGGAACCGCAGCCCAGCTCCACCAGGACCGTCCGCGCGCCGAGCACCACCTCGTCCATCACGGCGACGAGGGCGGACGGGCGCAGGTCGCCGGAGAGCTGGGGCAGGTACTCGGTGTCGAGCGATCCGAGGCGCCGCAGGGCCGAGAGGTCAGCCAGCTCGCGGGCCAGCGAGTCGTCCAAGCAAGAACTCCCAAGTCCCTCATGCCAGTTCGGCCACCGCCCTGACCAGGTCGTCCATCTCGACGGCGTTCGTGTAGTGCGCGAGCCCGATCCGGATGGCGCCGCCGATCTCGCCGACGCCCAGCACCGAGAACACGCCGTGCTGGCCGGGGTCGGCGAACGCGCAGACGCCCCGGGACGCGAGGTGCTCGACGCCGTCCTCCGCCTTGACCCCGGCGACCGAGAACGCCAGCGCCGGAACCCGTCGCATGGCGTCGCCGATCACCATCACGTGCCGCAGCGAACGCAGCTCGTTGATGAGGTTGGCGAGCAGTCCCGCCTGGTAGGCCTTCACGGAGCCGAGCGACGTGAGCAGCCGCTCGCGCCGCGTGCCGGACGCCGCGTCGTCCAGGTCCGCCAGGTACTCCACTGACGCAACGAGCCCGGCGAGCATCGGGTACGCGTGCGGGCCGAGCTCCAGGCGTTCCGGGCCGCGGGCGGCCGGGTCGACCGAGACCGACGGCAGCCGCTCCAGCATCGACGGGTCGCGGAACACCAGCGCGCCGACCGGCGGGCCGCCCCACTGACCGGCGGACAGCGCCACCACGTCGGCGCCCATGCCAACGATGTCGAGCGGCACGAACGGCGCGGCCGAGGACGCGTCGACGACCACCAGCGACCCGTGCGCGCGGGCCACCGCGGAGATCTTGCCGAGGTCCGGCCGCGTGCCGACGACACCGGACGCGGCGGTGATGGCGATGAGCTTGGTGCGGTCCGTGACGAGCTCGTCGTACTGCCAGCTCGGCAGCTCGCACGTCTCGATGTCGATCTCCGCCCACTTCACCGCGCTGCCGGTGCGCTGGGTGGCGCGCAGCCACGGCGCGATGTTCGCCGCGTGGTCCAGCCGCGACACGAGCACCTCGTCGCCCATGAACCAGTCGTCCGTCATGGCGTCGGCGAGGCGTTGCAGCAGCACGGCGGACGACGGGCCGAGCACGACGCCCGCGGGATCGGCGCCGACGAGGTCCGCCACGGCTCTGCGGGCGGCGTCGACGATGCCCTGCGCGCGCTGGGAGGCGGGGAAGATGCCACCGGGGCCGGAGACGGGGGCGCGCAGCGCGGTGGAGACGGCGGTGGCGACCTGTTCGGGCACCTGCATGCCGGCGGGCGCGTCGAGGTGGACCCAGCCGTCGCCGAGCGCGGGGAAGAGCCCTCGTACCCGTGCGACGTCGAACGCCATGACTCACACCGTACGTAACTAGGCAAACACGGTGTCGAGCAGCCCCACCCGGCGACCGGGTGCCGGGCAGGTCCGTTCGATGAGAGCCACGGGCGAGAGGTTCGGAGGGGGTGCCGCCGGAGCAGCCTCATACCGGGCGTATTCGGCTGCTCCGGCGGTACCCCCTCCGGGCCCCTCGGCCGCGGCTGTCGCGGACGAGGCCTGCCCGGCACCCGGTTAACCGTGAAGTGACCCAGGACGCGAGGATGGAGACCATGACAAAGGAGCAGCCCGTCGTAATCGTCGGCGGCCAGGACGGCGACATCACCGACATGGTCGAGCAGCCGGCGAAGGTCATGCGGATCGGCACGATGATCAAGCAGCTGCTGGAGGAGGTGCGGACGGCGCCGCTGGACGAGGCGAGCCGCAACCGCCTCAAGGAGATCCACAAGCGGTCGATCGAGGAGCTCGAGGACGGTCTCGCGCCGGAGCTGCGCGACGAGCTGGAGCGCCTCTCGCTGCCGTTCACCGACGACTCCACCCCGTCCGACGCCGAGCTGCGGATCGCCCAGGCCCAGCTCGTCGGCTGGCTGGAGGGCCTCTTCCACGGCATCCAGACCGCCCTGTTCGCCCAGCAGATGGCCGCGCGGTCGCAGCTGGAGCACATGCGCGGGCGGGCCCTCCCGGCCGGCAGCGGCGACGGATCGGAGCTCGGTCCCACCGGCAAGGGAACTGGGCAGTACCTCTAGTACCTCTAACCCGTTCGTGGGCCCTAGCATGCGGCCCACTACCCGGTGTGGTGTGAGGAGTCGAACGTGCTCGACAAGGTTCGCCGGAGCCTGCAACCCGGCTATTTCCGCAAGGCCCTCCGCGAGAAGCTGATGCGGGCGATCGACGAGGTCGTCCAGCCCTACCACGAGGTCCAGCAGGGGCGCATCGACGATCTCCAGCACCAGCTCAACGAGGCGATCCGCTACCAGGGCGACCGGCTGGCGGAGCTGACCGCGAACTACGAGCACCGCGAGCGCAGGGACCTGCTGTTCGCCGCCGAGCGCGACGCCGCGGCGGACAGCGCGAGGTTCGCGCTGGAGAACATGCGGACCGCGCCGAACTTCCCCGACCCGCACGCCACGCTGCACCACGCGCTGAGCCTGCTCGAGACCGACGGCATGGTGCTCGAGTTCGGCGTCTACACCGGCACGACGTTGAAGATCATCGCCAACGCCGCCGACGGGCGCGAGGTCTACGGCTTCGACTCGTTCACCGGCCTGCCGGAGGACTGGCGCACCGGCTTCGAGGCCGGCGCGTTCGGCCTGGAGCAGCTGCCCGACGTGCCGGGCGCCGAGCTGATCGCCGGCTGGTTCGACGACACGCTGCCGGGCTTCGCGGCCGAGCACCCGGGGCCCGTCGCGTTCCTGCACGTCGACTGCGACCTGTACTCCTCCACCAAGACGGTGCTGGAGCACGTGGGCTCGCGGCTGCGGACCGGGTCGGTCGTGCTGTTCGACGAGTACTTCAACTACCAGGGCTGGCGCGACCACGAGCACAAGGCCTGGACGGAGTTCGTGGACGCGACCGGGATCGAGTTCGACTACGTCGGGTATTCGTCCGACCACGAGCAGGTGATCGCGAAAATCACACGGGTACCGGGCGAATCCGGACGTTGACCTCCCCGTGACCGACCGGGGGCGAGGCCTCCGTTAACTCGCCGGTACGCTCAGTCCTCGTGCAAGCCACCAGTACGCTCGACCATCCCGAGGCACCCCCTGCCGCGAACTCCAGGACGTTCGCCCGCGCCTTCGAGGACATCAAGACGGCCTGGCAGCACCGGGAGCTGTGGGGCCATCTGGGCTGGCAGGACATCAAGCAGCGCTACCGCCGGTCGGTCATCGGGCCGCTGTGGATCACCATCTCGATGGGTACCACAGCGCTCGCTCTCGGCCTGCTGTACTCGCAGCTGTTCAACGAGGACATCGCGACGTTCCTGCCCTACGTCACCGTCGGCTTCGTCATCTGGGGTTTCATCCTCGGCTGCGTGAACGAGGGCACCGAGGTCTTCATCGCCAACGAGGGGCTGATCAAGCACCTACCGGCGCCGATCACGGTCCACGTGCTGCGGCTGGTGTGGCGGCAGACGCTGTTCTTCCTGCACAACCTCGTCGTCTACGTCGCGGTGCTGGCGATCTTCTTCACGACGCTCAGCCACCCGTACGTGATGGGCAACGACCCCGAGCTGAAGCCGGGCGTCAGCTGGGAGATCCTGCTCGCGATCCCCGGTTTCGCCCTGCTGGCGATCAACGGCGTGTGGATCTCGCTGCTCTTCGGCATCATCAGCACCAGGTTCCGCGACATCCCGCCGGTCGTGCACAGCTTCATCAACCTGGTGTTCTTCATGACGCCGATCGTGTGGCACGCCGGTGTCCTCAACAAGGTCAGCGGCGGCAACGGCGGCTGGCGCGTGCTGATCGCCGAGCTGAACCCGGTGTACCACTACCTCGAGGTGGTCAGGGCGCCGTTGCTCGGCCACGTCATCGACTGGCACCACTGGGCGATCGTCGGCGGTCTCACGGTCGTCGGCTGGGCGCTCGCGCTCGTCGCGTTGCGCAACTGGCGCGCCCGCGTCTCGTACTGGGTCTAGAGGAGGTCGGCACACCATGGTCAGCATCAACGTCTGGAACGCGTCCGTCGACTTCCCGATCTTCGACGCGAAGTCGAGGTCGCTGAAGAAGCTCGCGCTCGGCAAGGTCGGCGGCAAGATCGGCTCCGAGGGCCGCGTCCCGATCATCGAGGCGCTGCACGACATCACGCTGTCGCTCAAGCACGGCGACCGCGTCGGTCTGGTCGGCCACAACGGCGCCGGCAAGTCGACGCTGCTGCGCCTGCTCGCGGGCATCTACGAGCCGACCCGCGGCAGCCAGCGGATCGTCGGCAAGGTCGCGCCGGTCTTCGACCTCGGCGTCGGCATGGACCCGGAGATCTCCGGGTACGAGAACATCATGATCCGCGGCCTCTTCCTCGGGATGACCCGCAAGGAGATGGAGAAGCGAGTCGACGACATCGCGGAGTTCACCGAGCTCGGCGACTACCTCTCGATGCCGCTGCGCACGTACTCCACCGGTATGCGCGTGCGGCTCGCGCTCGGCGTGGTCACCTCCATCGACCCGGAGATCCTGCTGCTCGACGAGGGCATCGGCGCGGTCGACGCGGCGTTCATGGCGAAGGCCCGCGACCGCCTCAAGGACCTCGTCAAGCGGTCCGGCCTGCTCGTGTTCGCGAACCACTCCGACGAGACGCTGCTGGACTTCTGCGACAGCGCGATCTGGATGGACGAGGGCCGCGTGAAGATGCACGGCGGGCTGCGCGAGGTGCTCACCGGGTACAAGGGCCACGACCCGTTCGAGCGCATGAGTCCCGAGGAGATCGCGAGGCTCGGCTACTCCTCTCCCGTCCTCAGCGGAAATGGCGGCGAATAGACCGTGAACCTCCAGGCACTGCCCAAGGGCTCCGTCGTCGCGGTGGTGGTGACCCGCCACCGCAGGGAGCTGCTCGCCGAGTCGCTCAAGGCGCTGGCCACCCAGACACGGGTCCCCGACCACCTGGTCGTCGTCGACAACGGTCCCGACCAGCCGGTCGACGACCTCGTGGAGCAGTGCCCGCTTCCCACGACCTACCTGCCGTCGCACCGCAACCTCGGTGGCGCCGGCGGCTTCGCGCTCGGCATCCTGCACGCGCTCTCGCTGGGCGCGGACTGGGTGTGGCTCGCGGACGACGACGGCCGCCCGGCCGACGAGAACGTGCTGTCGGTGCTGATGGAGGAGGCCGAGCGGCGCAAGCTGGCCGAGATCTCCCCTGTCGTCACGAACATCGACTCCCCCGACAAGCTCGCGTTCCCGTTGCGCCGCGGCCTCACGTGGAAGCGTTCCGCGGCGGACCTCGGCACGGACTTCCTGCCGGGGATCGCCTCGCTGTTCAACGGCGCGCTGTTCCGCGCCTCGACGCTCGACGTGGTGGGCGTGCCGGACTACCGGCTGTTCTTCCGCGGCGACGAGGTGGAGATCCACCGCAGGATGGTCCGCTCCGGCCTGCCGTTCGGCACGTCGCTGCGGGTCGCCTAC
Organism: Lentzea sp.; assembly: GCF_036380075.1. NCBI lineage: Bacteria > Bacillati > Actinomycetota > Actinomycetes > Pseudonocardiales > Pseudonocardiaceae > Lentzea > Lentzea sp. The sequence continues at coordinate 59,822 of NZ_DASVFL010000067.1, forward strand.
GTGCACCCGGACGGCTCGGACGAGTTCAAGCCGATGCTGGGCGGCAGGTTCCACGCGCAGGACCCGGAGAACCAGGTCAAGCGGTACTACACCTACCGCAACCGCGGCTACCTGCTGTCGCAGCCGGGCATGCGCAAGCTGGGCGCCCTCGAGGTGTTCCGGTTCGGCCTGTACTTCCTCGGCGTCAAGCGGGACCCGAAGGCGTTCCTCGAGTGGATCAAGCTCGTGCGCCAGGGTCAGCGGGAGCGCTTCTTCCGCAAGTGAGCCGGGTCAAGGGGGCGGGGTCGTCGATCCCGCCCTGTGGCGACTTCGGGTAACCGCTCGCGCACCCGAGGTGATCGGAGTAAGACGGGACGCGTGATCTCCCGACGCAGACTCCTGTCCCTGGCCGGTGCGAGCGCGCTGCTGGCGGCCTGCGGTTCCAACACCGGCCGAGGTGGCGACGGCCAGGCCCTCAAGCAGTGGTACCACGCGTACGGCGAGCCGGGCGTGCAGGAAGCCGTGCAGCGCTACGCCGAGTCCTACGCGAAGACGCCGGTCACCGTGCAGTGGAACCCCGGCGACTACGACTCGAAGCTCGCGACGAGCCTGCTGTCCGACGGCGGGCCGGACGTCTTCGAGTCCACCCCGCAGATCAGCTCGGTCCGCGCGGGTCAGTACGTGCCGCTCGACGACGTCCTCGGCGACGCGAAGAGCGACTTCACCGAGTCCATCCTCGCCACGCACACCGTGGACGGCAAGGTCTACGGCATCCCGCAGGCCGTGGACATGCAGATGTTGTTCTACCGCAAGAGCTTCTTCGTCCAGGCCGGCGTGCAGCCCCCGACCACCGTGGACGAGCTGATCGACGCGTCCAGGCGGCTCACCAGGGACGGCGTCAAGGGACTCTTCGCCGGCAACGACGGTGGCGGCGGGGTGCTGGGCGGGCCCGCGCTGTGGTCGGCCGGTCTCGACTACGTGCGCGACCACCAGGTCGGGTTCGACGACCCCGGTGCGGCGCAGGCGATCGGCAAGCTGCGCGAGCTCTACGCGAGCGGCAGCCTGCTGCTGGGGGCGGTGAAGGACTGGGCGGAGCCGGACGCGTTCACGCAGGGGCTCGTCGCCATGCAGTGGACCGGGTTGTGGACGGTGCCGGCCGTGCAGAAGGCGCTCGGCGACGACTTCGGCGTGCTGCCGTTCCCGAAGCTCACCGGCAGCGGCGCGCCCAGCGTGCCGGTCGGCGCGTTCGGCGCGATGGTCAACGCCAGGTCGAAGCGGGTCGACGAGGCCAAGGAGTTCGTGCGCTGGCTGTGGGTCGAGAAGACCGACTACCAGGAGGACTTCAACCTGGGCTACGGCTTCCACATCCCGCCGCGCAGGAGCATCTCGGAGAAGGCCTCGAAGCTCACGACGGGTGCCGCCGCGGACGCGGTGAAGTTCGTGCGGGACAACGCGAAGGCGTCCAACCCGCCGGACTGGACCTCGGTGATGCGGACCGCGTTCAACGACGCCGTGTCGCGGGTGGTGCGCGACGGCGCGTCCGCCGACACCGAGCTCAAGGGCGCGGCCGCGAAGGTGCGGGACGAGCTGAAGCGCCTGTACGGATGAGACACACTCGGGCGTTCTGGCTGTTCGTCGGCCCGTTCGCGGTGGGGCTGCTCGTGTTCGTGTACGTGCCCATCGGGTGGAGCCTGCTGCTGTCGTTCTTCGAGGCGCGCAACACGGTGACGCCCAGCGAGTTCGTCGGTCTGCGCAACTACGCGGACATGCTGACGGACCGGCCGTTCCTCGCGAGCCTGGGCACGTTCAGCGTGTTCGCGGCGTTCATCGTGCCGCTGACGTTCGTGCTGGCGCTCGCGCTGGCGTTGCTGGTGAACCAGATCAGCTTCATGCAGTCGTTCTTCCGGTCGGTGTTCTTCCTGCCGACGGCGTGCTCGTACGTCGTGGCGTCGCTGGTCTGGAAGCTCTCGATCTTCAACGGCGTGCGCTTCGGCCTGGCGAACACGGTCCTGGGGTGGTTCGGCGCCGAGCCGGTGGCGTGGACGGTGTCGACGTCGCCGCCCTGGTACTGGCTGGTGCTCGTGACGCTGCGGCTGTGGTTGCAGCTGGGGTTCTACATGATCCTGTTCATCGCGGGGCTGCAACGGATCCCGCGGCACCTCTACGAAGCCGCGTGGATCGACGGTGCCGGGCGCGGCTGGCAGACGTTGCGGTACATCACGATGCCGCAGCTGCGCACGACGTCGGTGGCCGTGCTGCTGTTGCTGCTCATCGCGGCGTACCAGGCGTTCGACGAGTTCTACAACGTGCTGGGCACCGACCGCGGCTACCCGCCGTTCGCGCGGCCGCCGTTGATCTACCTCTACTACACCGCACTGGGTTCGGGCGGCCAGGACTTCGGGCACGGCAGCGCGGGCGCGGTGGTCCTGACGCTGCTGATCGCCGGTGTCACGTTGCTCCAGGGGCGGGTGATCACGCGATGAGGGCCCTCCGGTACCTGGCGCTGTCGATCGCGGCGGTGCTGTTCCTCGTGCCGTTCTACCTGGTGCTGCGCAACGGTCTGTCGACCGAGCAGGAGATCACGTCACCGACGTGGACGTTCTGGCCGAGCGAGATCCGCTGGGAGAACTTCGCGGAGCTCTTCGGCAACCCGGCCGTGCCGCTGGTGCGCAGCATGCTCAACTCGCTGGTCGTCGCGGTGCTGCAGACCTCCGGGCAGCTGCTGCTGTGCGGACTGGCGGGGTACGGGCTCGCGCGGATCCCCTACCGGTACGCGAACATCGTGCTGTACCTCGTGGTCGCGACGCTGATGATCCCGGCGGCCGTGACGTTCGTGCCGACGTTCGTGGTCGTGTCGACGCTGGGCTGGGTGTCGGACCTGCGCGGGCTGGTGATCCCCGGGCTCTTCAGCGGGTTCACGACCTTCCTGTTCCGCCAGTACTTCCTGACCTTCCCGCGGGAGCTGGAGGAGGCGGCGCGGATCGACGGGCTCGGGCACTGGGGCACGTACTGGCGGATCGTGGTGCCGAACTCGAAGGGGTTCTTCGCCGCGCTGGGCGTCATCGCGTTCGTGACGAGCTGGAACCAGTTCCTGTGGCCGTTGGTGATCGCGCAGGACCAGGACTCGTGGACCGTGCAGGTGGCGCTGTCGACGTTCCTGACCTCGCAGTCGATCGACGTGGTGCAGCTGTTCCTGGCAGCGGCGGTGTCGATCCTGCCGCTCGTCGTGGTCTTCCTGGCCTTGCAGCGGTTGCTGGTGCGCGGGGTGACCGAGACGGGGATCAAGGGCTGAGAGAAACGGGAAAGGCCCGGCCGGGAAACCGGCCGGGCCTTTCCCGCGCGAAATGCGATCAGTCGTCGAGCGAGCCGTTGAGCGGCTTGTTCTCGGTGAAGAACGGCGCGATCTTGTTGTCGAACACGGTCAGCGCGGAACCGATGGCCATGTGCATGTCGAGGTACTTGTAGGTGCCCAGACGGCCACCGAAGATCACGTTGCGCTGGGCGGCCTCCGCCTTCGCGAGCTCGCGGTAGCGCTCCAGCTTGGTGCGGTCCTCGGCCGTGTTGATCGGGTAGTACGGCTCGTCGTCCTTCTCCGCGGCGCGGGAGAACTCGCGGACGATGACCGTCTTGTCCGACGGGTACTCGCGCTCCGGGTGGAAGTGGCGGAACTCGTGGATGCGGGTGTACGGGACGTCCGCGTCGTTGTAGTTCATGACCGGCGTGCCCTGGAAGTCGCCGATCGGCAGGACTTCCTGCTCGAAGTCGAGCGTGCGCCAGCCGAGCCAGCCCTCGGAGTAGTCGAAGTAGCGGTCCAGCGCGCCCGTGTAGACGACCGGGACGCCCGCCGGGATCTCGTCACGCACCTCGAAGTAGTCCGTGGACAGCTTCACGTCGATGTTCGGGTGGTCCGCCATCTTCTCGAGCCACGCGGTGTAGCCGTCCTTCGGCAGACCCTCGTAGGTGTCGTTGAAGTAGCGGTTGTCGAAGTTGTAGCGCACCGGCAGGCGGGCGATGACCGCCGCGGGCAGCTCCTTCGGGTCCGTCTGCCACTGCTTGGCGGTGTAGTCCCTGATGAACGCCTCGTAGAGGGGGCGGCCGACCAGCGAGATCGCCTTCTCCTCGAGGTTCTTCGCGTCCTTCGAGTCGATCTCGGAGGCCTGCTCCGCGACCCACGCCCGCGCGTCCTCGGGGGACATGTAGCGGCCGACGAACTGCGACAGCAGGCCGAGGCCCATCGGGAACTGGTAGGCCTGGCCGGCGTGCATCGCGAACACGCGGTGCTGGTAGCCGGTGAACTCGGTGAACTGGTTGACGTAGTCCCAGACGCGCTTGTTGGACGTGTGGAACAGGTGCGCGCCGTAGCGGTGCACCTCGATACCGGTCTCCGGTTCCTTCTCCGAGTAGGCGTTGCCACCGATGTGGTCGCGCCTTTCGATCACCAGCACGCGCTTGTCGAGTGTGCTGGCGGCGCGCTCGGCGACGGTGAGGCCGTAGAAACCAGATCCGACGACAACGAGGTCATAACCCGCGAGGTTCACGCCCGCAGATTACAAGGGCCCCCCGGCGCGAATCCGCCGAGGGGCCCTTGCGAGCAAACGATCTCAGGTCAGAGAACGGAGCGCGGCATCTTCGGCTTCGGGTTGAAGGCGATGCCCTCGACGACCTTGCGGAAGAGCTTGGTGCGGATGGACCACGGCACGTTGCCGTGGCGCAGGCCCTGCACCAGGCGGGCGAGGAACTTCAGCCAGGACACCGGGTTCTCGTGGTGCAGGCGGAAGGACGACTCGTTGCGGGCGCCGTACTCGAACTTCCACAGGTTCGACGCGTTGACGTCGCCGAAGTTCACGCCGCGGTTCACACCGAGGTCGTGGACCACGACGCTGCGCAGGACCTGCACGCCGGGGCCGGCCTTGGTGATGCGCAGGGTGTACTCCTGGTCGTCGAACCAGATGAAGTACTCCGTGAGCGGCAGGCCGAACTTGGTGAGCGCCCAGCGCGGGAACAGCACCGAGACGAACGAGCAGTGCGTGACCAGGACGTTCTCCTGGCCCTTCGCGATCAGCTTGCCCCAGTCCCAGGTGGTGCCGGGGTTGTTCATCTCGCAGATGTTGCCGTCGACCCACTTGACCAGCGAGCACGCGTAGGGCAGCTGCATGCCCATGGCCTCCTCGGCCTTCGCGTGCCCGTTGATGAGCTCCTCGAGGGCGTCCGAGTTGGCGTAGCAGTCGTCATCCATGATCCAGATGAAGTCCGCGCCGAGCTCGTAGCTCTTGTTCATGCCGGTCGCGAAACCGCCCGCGCCACCGGTGTTCTCCTTGAGCCGCACGACGACGACGCCGTCGATCTGCTCGTACTCCTTGAGCACCTCGTCGGTGCCGTCGGTGGAGGCGTTGTCGACGACGACGACCCACTCGGGCCGGCGGGTCTGCGCGAGGACGTGGTCGAGGACCGTTGTGAGCTTGTCCTTGCGGTTGTAGGTGACGACAACGGCGGCGACAGTGCTCACTTGAGCCATCCTTGGTAGAGGTCGCGCGTCCAGTCCTCGGCACGCGGCAGCTTCGCGAAGGCCTCGGCCTTGGCGGCCTGCTCGTCGAGCCAGGTCTTGCGCTGGTCGGGAGAGGTCATCATGGTGCGGATCCGGGCCGCTGCGGCCTGGACGAAGGCGTAGGGGTGACGCGGGCACAGCAGGTCGTCGGCGATCAGCGACGACTGCGAGCCGACGTCCGCCGACACGACGGGCACACCCGCGGCCGTCGCTTCGAAGGACGTGAGAGTCAGGCCCTCGTTGTCCGATGAGACGACGAGCACGTCGGAGTCGCGGAAGGTGTCGCTCACCGGGCGGTCGGGACCGCGCAGCTCGACGGAGCCGCCCAGGCGGGCGACCAGGCTGTTCACCTCGGCGGCCAGCTCTCCGTGGCCGTGGACGATGAACCGCACCTCGCGCGGCGAGTTCTTCTTCAGCTCGGCGGCCAGCTGCAGGAACAGGTACGGGCGCTTCTGCTGCGTGAACCGGCCGACGAACGCCACCGTGAACGGGTTGCTCTCGACGGCTTCCTCGGCACCGACCGCGATACCGCCGGTGGTGAGGCCCGCGAGCGTCGCGAACACGACCTTCTCCTGGTCGAGCCCGTGCTTGCCGACCAGGTGGTCGCGCAGCTGGGGCGAGATCACGTGGTGCTGGTCGATCATGTTCGACAGCCGCACGGAGATGTCGACGAACCCGCCGGTGCGCCACTCGAGGACGTGCAGCGAGTCGACGACCGGGATGTCCGGGCGGACCGACTTGATCCACGGCAGCAGGTTGTAGAGCCACGTGCAGTGGTGCAGGTGGATGCCGCGCACGTCGAACGCCGAGAGCACGCCGTTGAGGAAGGCGGACTCCTGCTTCGGGTCCAGCGGCAGGTTCAACGGCACGACCAGCGCGCCCTCGAGCTCCGGCCGCGTGATCCACTCGTGCGGGGAGGGGCGGTCGGTGACCACGATCGGCGTGAAGCCGGCCTCCTTGGCGAGGCGGATCGTGTCGATCGCCCAGCGCTCGGCGCCGCCCAGCTCCAGCCAGTGCAGGCCGAACAGGATCGCCGGCGTGTCGCCGTGGGGCCTCGCCGCGGTGCCGCGGCTGAGCCGGACCGGGGCCTTGCGCGGCACGTCACGGCCCTTGCGCTCGACCATGTCCGTGCGGAACTGCCGCAGCGCGTCGAACTGGACGGGTGCGAGGAACCGGACGGCCTTGCGGGCCTTGCCCAGCACACCGGTCAGCTGGTGGTAGGCGGTGAGCGCGGCGGGCTGGCCGCCGATGTCGAGCGCCACGTCGACCAGGCCCTCGGTCGCGGCCGAGTGCTGGTCGGTGACAGTGGGGGCCGTGCTGCGCACGACCAGTGAACCGACGACCTCGCGGTCGTCCTCCCACGCGATGGTGGTGCGTTCCTCGTCTGTCAGCGCGGGCAGCGTGCCGGAAGGGCCGCGCACCACCGTGAAGCGGAAGGTCTGACCTGGTCCAGCGAGGGAGTGGAAGTTCGCAGCTCCCACGACCAGGCGCCGCTCGCGCTCGTCGAGGAAGGCGTTTCCACCGGTCAGGCCTACACCGCTGTCGTCGAGCACCTCGAAAACAGGGGAAGGCTGGGAATACACAGGCGTGTCCGTCACGTCTCTCGGAGTGGTTGGTCGGCGCTCACCGCGGACGGGGAGCCGAGCGAGGCCGATGGTACCGGCCCGGCGGACAGGACCGTGCATCACTGTCCTGTCCTAGCGTCGCTCACCCTTCCGGGGATGTGATGTTGCTCTGCGTGGACGAGGATGTGGACTCGTTCCTTCCAGTCACCCCATCGGGTGTGGCATCGTGCTCGGGCGCACTCCGCAGCGCGCCTGTCTTGCCCCTCCGTCGGCCGGCCCTCACGCGGCGGTATCGGGGAGCGGCAGCTCCGGTCACCCGCTCAAGGACGTCGATGTCGCAGTTAACGCATGCCCAGTTCCTGGCCCTGCGCCGCTTCCCCGCCCTCGACGGACTGCGCGCGATCGCGGCCGTGATGGTCGTGTTCAGCCACTACGGCGGGCACCGGTGGGCGCCGTACGCCGGCTGGCTGGGTGTGCACCTGTTCTTCGTCATCTCCGGGTTCCTCATCACGACGCTCGCGCTGCGCGAGGAGGACCGCAACGGCCGCGTGTCGGTGCGGAACTTCTGGATCCGCCGGATCTTCCGCCTGATGCCCGTCTACTACGTCGTGCTCGGCGCGACCGTCCTGCTGTACTTCCTGCGCGGCGAGTTCTTCAGCGCGCGTGTGGACGAGGTGCTGCCGTACTACCTGACGTTCAACAACGAGTACATCGCCGCCGGGCACATCTTCGGCCACTCGTGGACGCTCGCGATCGAGCAGAAGTTCTACATCGTCTGGCCGGTGATCGCGTTCGCGCTGGGCGCGATGCCGTTCGGCCGCCGGCTCTCCGTCGCGTTCGGCGCGATCGGCCTGCTCGTCGCCGCGATGGTCGTGCCGTTCTACTCCTGGGGCACCCCGTCCTACATCGTCATCCTGATGGGCTGCGTGCTCGCGATCGCGATGCACTACCGGCAGGGGTTCGCGGTCGTGCGGCACCTGACCCACCCGGTCGCCGGGTTCGTGTTCGCGATCGGCCTGGTCGCCCTGCACCTGACCGCCATGTCGTGGCTGTCGGCGTTCGGCGGCGACACCGTCCTCATCCTGGTCTACGGCGCGTGCGTGTTCCTGCTGCTGCCCGGCCTCTTCGCCGGCGGTCCGCTGGTGTCGTTCCTGTCCCTCAAGCCCATGAGGTTCGTCGGCGAGCGTTCCTACTCGCTCTACCTGATCCAGCAGTTCGCGGCCATCGTCCTGATGGCGGCGATGCCGGTGTTCAAGGTCGAGCGGACCATCAGCGCCGTCGCGGTCACCCTCGTCGGCCTGATGATCGCGGACCTGCTGTACCGGTGGGTGGAGCAGCCGATGATCGAGGTCGGCCGCAGGCTCATCGCCAGGATCGGCAGGCCCGGCGGGCCCCGGCGCGACGAGCCGGCGCCCGCTGCGCCCGAAGCCGCCCGCGGTGAAGCTCCGCAGCTCGTCCCGAATACAGTGTGAGCAAGCCCGGCTCAGCGGGTGACACCTGAGAGGCGAACCCGATGAGTGCCCAGCTCGGCGTATTCAGTGTGCTGGTCGTGCTGCTGATGGCCCCTGGTCTCGCCGTCGGACTCGCGTCCGGCCTGCGGGGCTGGACGGCGGCCGCGGCGGCTCCCCTGCTGACCTTCGGCGTCATCGCGGTCTCCGCCTCGGTGGTGCCCGCCGTGCTCGGCCGCTGGTCGATCTGGGGCCTGCTGATCGCCACCGCCGTCGCCGCGCTCGCCGGTCTGGGCGTCCGCCTGGCCACCCGCCGCTGGACCGGCAGGACGCCGGCGGCCGGCCCGCTCGTGCCGTGGACCCGGTGGCAGCACGCGGGCGTCGCGGCCGCGGTGCTCGCGACCACCGCGCTCGGCCTGGTCGTGACCGCGCGGGCGACGCACATGCTGACCGACGTCCACCAGTTCTGGGACGCGAGCTTCCACGCCAACTCCGTCCGCTTCATCGAGGAGACCGGCCAGTCGCAGCCGTCGGCGCTGCGCGCGATCAACGACCAGGCGAACGCCGGGTTCACCTACCCGAACGGCTTCCACGTCCTCGGCGCGACGGTGCTCGGCCTGACCGGCGCCGCGATCACGATCGTGCTGAACACCCAGGCCGCGCTGCTGGCCGGCCTGCTCGCGCTCGGCGTCGCGGGCCTGGTCAGGGCCGCCGGTGGCCGTCCGCTGCTCGCCGGCGGCAGCGCCCTCGCGGCGGGCATGTTCTCCGCGTTCCCGTACGACCTCGAGTTCTTCGGCCCGATCTGGCCGTTCGCGACCGGCCTCGCGCTGATGCCGGCGCTGCTCGCGCTGCTGATCCACAGCCTCGACCACGTGCGGCCCGCGCTGGTGGTGACCGCCGCGCTGGGCATCTGCGGGCTCGTCACGCTGCACCCCAGCGTCACGCTCGCCGCTGTCATCTTCGGCGTCTGCTACCTCGTGCAGCGCTGGGTGACCGCGCGCCGGGTGCCGCTGGTGGAGGCGGGGCTGCTGATCGCCGCCGGCGTCGTGTCGTCCGTCTACGCCGTCCCGCAGCTGCTCGGCATGGCGAGCACCGCGCAGAGCGGCACGTTCGAATGGCCGCTGCACGACAACGCCGCCGACTCGCTGGGCCAGCTCTTCTTCCTCGGCCACGAGGCCGCCCGGCCGCAGTGGTGGCTGGTGGCGGCGATGGTCCTCGGCCTGGTGGGCGTCCGGCGCCTGAAGCCCATGTACTGGTGGCTCGCGGGCGGTCTGGTCTTCTCCGGCCTGTTCGTGATGACGACGTCCTACAAGGGCCCGCTCGTCGCGGCGCTGACCGGCTTCTGGTGGAACGACCGCTGGCGGTTCGCCGCGCTCGTCGTCCCGGCCATGGTCGTGCTCGCCGGCCACGGGCTCGTCGTCGCGCGCGACGGTCTCGCGACCCTGCTGCGCCGCCGTCCCGAACAGCTGGCGGTCTGGCAGCGGCTGGTCGCCACCGGCCTCGTGGTCGGCCTGTTCTTCGTCCTCAGCAACGCCTTCTACCAGGGCCGCAACGTGCAGCGGATCATCGGCGCGTACAACGGCGGCTACCCCACGGTGACGAAGGCCGAGCAGGAGGGCATCGACAAGCTCGCGACGATCGTGGGCGAGAACGACCTCGTCATGAACGACCCGCGCGACGGTTCGGCGTGGATGTGGGCGTTGGACGACGTCCACCCCGTGTTCGGCCACGTGCTCGGCGAGACGCCGCCCGCGAAGTCGGTCGGCGAGGACAGGGTCGCGCTCTTCACGCGGTTCAACAAGATCGACACCGACCCGCAGATCCGGTCGATCGTCGAGAAGATGCGCATCACGTACGTCTACGAGGGCTGGGGTTTCGCCGCCCCGTTCCTGACCCGCGCCCCCGGCATGACCGACCTGGACCAGGTCAAGGCGCTGGAGCCGGTGTTCAGCAACGAGCACGTGAAGATCTACCGCGTCGACGTGGGCGCGAGTCAGGGGCGTTGATCAGTGGTGGCGGCCGACACTCCGAAGCGGACCGGCAGGGTCGGCGCGCTGCTCGCCCAAGCCGGGGTCGCGATCGACCAGCTGGTGTTCAGCGGGATCACGTTCGTGCTGCAGATCGTCGCGGCGCGGGCGTCGAACCTGGCGGACTTCGGCGTCTTCTCGCTGGTCGCGATCGTGCAGATCGGCCAGTGGTACCTCGGGCGGGCGCTGACGGCGGAGCCGTTGCTCGTCTCGCGGTCCGCCGGTGACGACCGCAAGCTGCGGGGCGCGGGGGCGACGTCGCTGTCGTTCGGCCTGCTGGTGGGCGCGGCGTGCGCGATCGCGGCGATCCCGTTCACCGGGCTCGCGCGGGAGCTGCTGCTGATCCAGGCGGTCGTCGCGCCGTTCACGTCCGTGCTCGACCACAGCCGGTACGTCCTGTACGCGAAGAAGCGCGCCGGTGTCGCCATCGCCCTCGACGCGGCGTGGCTGGTGCTGTTCGGCGCCGTGGCGGCGGTGTGGGCGGTCGTCGGCGAGCTGACCGCGACCACGACGTACCTGGTGTGGGCGCTGGCCGCGGTGCCGGTCGCGATCGCCGCGGTCGCGGTGACGGTGACCCCGCTCGCGCTGGGCCACGTGCGGGAGTGGGTGCGGGACCAGCGCAAGCTCATCCCCGGCTTCCTGATCGACGCGGCGTACCTGACGCTCAGCACCTGGGCCACGTTCGGCGTCGCGCTGGTCGTGGTCGGGTCGGACGGGCTCGGGCTGCTGCGCAAGGCGCTGATCCCGGTCACCGCGCTGATCGTGCTCTTCATCGGCATCAGCAACGCGCTGCTCGCGCACCTGGCGGGGCGGTCGGCGCGCGAGGTCGTCCGGCCGCCGGTGATGATCGCCGGACTGGCCGCCGTCGTGTGCGGCGTGACGGCTGTGCTGCTGCTCCTGCTGCCGGCTGACCTGCTCACGGCGGCGCTGGGCACGCCGTGGGAGCTGCTCCAGCCGGTCGTGATGGCCCTGCTCGCCTACGCGTTCCTGCTGACCAGCGCCCAGGCGGCGATGATGGCGGCCAAGGCCACCGGACGGGCGTGGCTCGGGCCGCGGGTGCGGACCGTCGAGTTCTGCCTGGAGGTGGGTCTCGGTGCCGCGCTCGGCGTGGCGTTCGGGGTCGTCGGCATCGCGGTCGGCATGGCGACGGCCTGGCTGGTCGCGAACGCGTTCGCGTGGCTGGGGCTGTTGAGGGGTCGCTCGAACGACTGAACGCGCGTGTGGCAAGTTCTGCGCGTGCACCTGGTCGACATGCCCGCCTACTACCCCCCGCACAAGGGCGGCGTGGAGGCGTACACACATGAACTGCACCGCCGGATGCTCGAGGCGGACCCCGAGCTGCGCATCACCGTGTTCACCTCCGCGGTCGGCGCGCCGGCCGGGGTGGAGGAGCTGAGCGACCGCTGGAAGGTCGTGCGGTGGCCCGGTGGCGACATCATCGACCACTACCCGGTGCCGAAGCCCGGCTTCACGAAGCTGCTGCGCAGCCTGTGCGGACCGGACACGGTGCTGATGACGCACACCCGGTTCTACTGGCCGCACGCGTGGGCGGCGCTGTTCGCCAAGCGGAACAAGATCCGCCGCGTGCACGTCGAGCACGGCTCCAGCCCGGTGCAGAGCGGCAACGCGGCCGTCCGCTTCGTGGCGTTCCTGGTCGACGCGCTGACCAGCCAGCCGGTGCTGCGCTGGGCGGACGAGGTCGTGGCCGTGTCCGGCTCCGCCGGCGAGTTCGTACGGAAGCTGGCCGGCCGCGAGGCGAAGGTGCTGCACCGCGGCATCGAGCTGGAGGACGGCCTGGGCCCGCGGCCGCGCAGCGGTCCCCCGACCGCCTGCTTCGTCGGCCGGCTGATCAACGGCAAGGGTGTCGCCGACCTGCTCGACGCCACCGCCGCGGTGCACCGCGAGGGCGTCGACCTGAAGCTGCGGCTGTGCGGCGACGGCCCCGCTGCCGCCGAGCTGCGCGCCAAGGTGGCGTCGCTGGGCCTCACCGAGCACGTCGAGTTCCTCGGCGCGGTCGACCACGACACCGCGCTGAGCGAGATGGCCGCCGCGACGGTGTTCGTGAACCCGAGCTGGACCGAGGGCCTGCCGACGACGGTGCTCGAAGCGGCCGCGATCGGTGTCACCGTGGTGGCGACCGACGTCGGTGGCACGGCGGAGATCGTCGAGGACGGCGTGACCGGCTGGCTCGTGCCCCCGCGCGATCCCGCCGCGCTGGCGGCCGCTCTCGTGAAGGCGGTCACCGACCCCGAACGCGAGACGCGGGCCGCCAAGCTGCGCGCGAACACCCGTGCCCACTTCTCGTGGGACCGGGCCGTCGCGGAGTTCTTCGCACTGCTGGCTGCCCGGAAGTCCGCATAACCGGCGCGCTAGCCTGTGCCAGTCCCTCAACACCCCCACACTTCGCCAGGAGGTCCCAGTGGCGGACCAGTCTGACGTTTGGCTGGTCGTCCCCGTCTACAACGAGGCCCAGGTGATCGGCGACGTCATGCGCAACGCGCTGCAGACGTTCCCGAACATCGTGTGCGTCGACGACGGTAGCCGGGACGGCTCAGCGGACGCGATCCGCGCGACGGGGGCACACCTGGTGAGCCACCCCGTCAACCTCGGGCAGGGTGCCGCCCTGCAGACGGGCGTCGAGTACGCCCGCGAGCAGCCGGGCGCCGCCTACTTCGTGACGTTCGACGCGGACGGCCAGCACCAGGTCGCCGACGTGCTGCGGATGCTGGAGCGCCTGCGCGCCGAGCCGTTCGACATCATCGTCGGCACCCGCTTCAAGGGCGACGACTCGCACATCCCGCTGATCAAGCGCGTCGTGCTGAAGACGGTCGTCGCGGTCAGCCCGCGGCTGCGCAAGCTCAAGCTCTCGGACGCGCACAACGGCCTGCGGGTGTTCAACAAGAAGGTGGCCGACGAGATGGCCATCACGCTCAACGGCATGGGCCACGCGTCCGAGATCGTCGAGATGATCGCCCGCAAGGACTGGCGCGTCACCGAGGAGCAGGTGGAGATCCTCTACACCGAGTACTCGATGTCGAAGGGCCAGTCCCTGATCAACGGGGTCAACATCCTGTTCGACTCCGCTCTCAAGACCAGTTCGAGGCGCTGACCATGGTTCTGATCCAGATCCTGCTCATCCTGGCCGTCGTCGTCCTGCTGCTGCTGTTCCTGCGCCACCACGGGACCACGAAGACGGCAGCCGGCGTCAAGATCGGCTTCGTGCTGTTCATGGTCCTCGCGGTGGTCGCGGTGATCCGGCCGCAGTGGGTGTCGTGGCTGGCCGAGGTCGTGGGCGTCGGCCGCGGTACCGACCTCATGCTGTACGGCCTGATCGTGGCGTTCGGCTTCGCGACGATCAACACGTACCTGCGCTTCAAGGAGCTCGAGCTGCGGTACGCGCGGCTGGCGCGCGCGATCGCGATCCGCGGTGCCGAGGCGCCGGCCGAGATCGACGAGAAGACCGCGGCCTGACCTCCCCCGAACACCGATCGGCCCCGTCCTCCGCTGGAGAGGACGGGGCCGATCGCGTTCGCTCCGGCGTTGCGGCAGTACTCCACGGTCCGCTCGGCGCCGGTCTTGATGTCGACCTCGGGCACCCAGCCGAGGTCGCGCGCGGCCTTCGAGGCGTCGAGCGCGGAGGCCCTCAGGTCACCGAGCCGCGCCGGGGCGTACTCGGGGGTGTCGGGCGCGCCCGCCGCCGCGGCGACCAGGCTGTGCAGGTCCTTGTCCGACACCTGCTGACCGGTGCCGATGTTGTAGCGCTCGCCGCCGCCGTTCTCACCCGACGCCGCCACGAACGCCGCCACGACGTCCTCGACGAAGACGTAGTCGCGCGTGTTGCCGCCGTCGCCGAAGAGCTTGGTGGGCTTCCCCGCCAGCAGGGCGTTCGCGAAGATCGCCACGACACCGGCCTCGCCGTGCGGGTCCTGCCGCGGGCCGTACACGTTCGCCAGCGCGAGGTGCGTGCACTCCAGGCCGTAGAGCTGGCGGTAGGTGTTCAGGTACACCTCGCCGGAGACCTTGCTCGCCGCGTACGGCGACTTCGGGTTGATCGGCACGGCCTCGGAGACCGGCAGCACGTCCGGTGTGCCGTAGATGGAGCCGCCGGAGGAGGCGAAGCACACCTTGCGGGCGCCGGCCTTGCGGGCGGCCTCGGCGACGTTGATCGTGCCGATGACGTTCTGCTGCGCGTCGAGGATCGGGTCGGCGACGCTGACGCGCACGTCGATCTGCGCGGCGAGGTGGAAGAGGACCTCGGGGCCGAACCCGGCGACGACGTCGGCGAGCTCGGGGTTCGCGATGTCGAGCTGCGTGAAGGAGTACCGGTCGGCGTGGGCCGGGTCCGCGGGCGCCGTGCGCGTGCCGCGGCGCAGGTCGTCGACGACGTGGACCTCGTGCCCGTCGCGCAGCAGGCGGTCGACCAGGGTGGAGCCGATGAAACCGGCGCCGCCGGTCACGAGTGCACGCACGGAAACCTCTTGGAGTCGGGGACTGCCGGATTTGCGCACAGGGTATCCAGCGCTCAGAACCACCGTTCCAGCACCATGGCGACGCCGTCCTCGGCGTTGGGGCCGGTGATCTCGTCCGCCGCGGCCTTCGCGGCCTCGTGGCCGTTGGCCATCGCCACGCCGTGTCCCGCCCACCGCAGCATCTCGACGTCGTTCGGCATGTCCCCGAACGCGATGACGTGCTCGGGCGCGACGCCGAACCGCTCCGCCACGTCCGCGAGGCCCGACGCCTTCGTGACGCCGTGGACCGAGATCTCGATCAGCCCGTTGTCCGTGGAGTAGGTGAGGTCGACCTCGCCGTGCAGCACCTCGCCGATCGCCCTGGCCATCTCGGCGCTGGTCAGGTGGCTGTTGCGGACGAGCAGCTTGACCGCGGGACGGCCGAGCGTCTCGGCGCGGCTCAGCCCGCTGTGCGGTCCCTCCGGCCACGGGTGGGTGTAGCTGAGCTCGGCGACGAACGTCAGCTCGTCCTTGGGCGTGCCGACCAGCTCCACGGCGTACGTGCAGTCGTCGAGCACGCTGTCGACCGCGGACGCGATGTCGTGCAGCTGCACCGGGCTGAGCGTGCGCGCCCAGACGATCTCGTCGCGGCCGATGTCGTAGAGCACCGCGCCGTTCGCGCAGACGGCGAGCCCGTCGAGACCGGCGTCGGCGGCGATGCGCGGGACCCAGCGCGGCGGCCTGCCGGTGGCCAGGACGAACGGCACACCCGCCGCGAGCACGCGGGCGACGACCTCGACCGTGCGCGGGCTCACGGACTCCAGCGTGCTGAGAAGGGTTCCATCGACGTCGGAGGCGACCAGGCGCGGCTGTTCCACGACGAACATCTTGCCTTGTCAATTACGCGAGCCAAGTTCGTCGGACGCTGAACAGCTGGTTACCGTACGTCCGTGCGCGCTGGAATCGTGATTCTCCCGGAACACCGATGGTGGATCGCCGAACCCAAGTGGCGCGCGGCCGAGGAGTACGGGTTCCACCACGCGTGGACCTACGACCACCTCGGCTGGCGCACGCTGGTGGACGGCCCCTGGTTCGGCGCGGTCCCGACCCTGACAGCGGCCGCGCTGGTCACCTCGCGCATCAGGCTCGGGACGTTCGTCGCGAGCCCGAACTTCCGCCACCCGGTGCCGTTCGCCCGCGAGCTGCTGACGATCGACGACGTCTCCGACGGCCGGTTCACGCTCGGCGTCGGCGCAGGTGGGGCCGGGTACGACACGACCGTCACCGGCGCGAAGCCGTTGCTGCCGGGCGACCGGACGGCCCGGTTCGGCGAGTTCGTCGAGCTGCTCGACCAGCTGCTGTTCCAGGACCGCACGACGTGGAACGGCCGGTTCTACTCGGCGGAGGAGGCCCGCAGCGCGCCCGGTTGCGTGCAGCGGCCGCGGCTGCCGTTCGTGGTCGCCGCCAACGGCCCGAAGGCGATGGCGATCGCGGCCAGGTACGGCCAGGGCTGGGTCACGACCGGTCCGGAGACCGAGGACCACGAGACGTGGTGGCGCGGGGTGGCGGAGATGTCCGAGCGCTTCACTGAGACGTTGGCCACGCAGGGCCGCACGTCGCGGGTGAACCGCTACCTCAACCTCGACTCGGCGCCGGTGTACTCGCTGTCGAGCGTCGAGTGCTTCGTCGACGCCGTCGGCAGGGCCGCTGAGCTGGGCTTCACCGACGTGGTGGCGCACTGGCCGCGGCACGACGGCGTCTACGCGGGCAGCGAGCAGGTCGTGGAGAACGTCGCGGCGGACGTGCTGCCGACGCTGGACCGGCACCTGTAACGGCACGTCGCTGTTTTAGATTCCGTCATCGTGCGCTCTGTTGTGGTGGTCGGTGGCGGAATCGTGGGGCTGGCGGTGGCCGCCGAGCTGGCCGCGCGCGGTGACCGCGTGACGGTGCTGGAGAAGGAGGGGCGCTGGGGCGCCCACCAGACCGGGCACAACTCGAACGTCGTGCACGCCGGCCTCTACTACAAGCCGGGTTCCTTGAAGGCGCGGATGTCGGTGGCCGGCAACGCGTCGATGATCGCCTTCGCCCGTGAGCACGGCGTGCCGGTCGAGGTGTGCGGGAAGCTCGTCGTGGCGACCTCCGAGGAGGAGCTGCCGCGGCTGCACGACCTGGCCGCCCGTGCGGAGGCGAACGGCGTGCCGGCGAAGCTGATCTCCGCTGCCGAGGCGCTCGAGTACGAGCCCGAGGTCGCCTGCGTGGCCGCGTTGCGCGTCGAGAGCACCGGGATCATCGACTACCCGGCCGTCTGCGCCGCCCTGGTGCGCTCGCTCGACGGCCACGACCTGCGGTTGCGCTCACCCGCGCTGGCGATCAGGACGAACGGCGCCAAGGTGGAGGTGGCGACGCCGCAGGGGGTCGTCCGGGCCGACGTGCTGGTGAACTGCGCGGGCCTGCAGAGCGACCGGATCGCGCGGCTCGCGGGGCTCTCCCCCGCGGCGAGGATCGTCCCGTTCCGCGGGGAGTACTACGAGCTCAAGCGCACGTCGCTGGTGCGCGGGCTGATCTACCCGGTGCCGGACCCGACGCTGCCGTTCCTCGGCGTGCACCTCACGCGGATGCTCGACGGCTCGGTGCACTGCGGCCCGAACGCGGTGCTCGCGTTGCGGCGCGAGGGCTACCGGTGGAGCGACGTGTCGCTGGGCGACATCGCCGACGTGGCGCGGTTCCCCGGCACGTGGCGGCTCGCCCGCAAGTACGCCCGGACCGGGGTCGAGGAGGTGCTGAGGTCGCTGTCGCGCAAGCGCTTCGCCGCCTCGCTCGCCCGGCTCGTGCCCGCGGTGCGCGAGGACGACCTGGTGCGCGCCGAGAGCGGTGTGCGGGCGCAGGCGATGCTGCCGGACGGGTCGCTCGTCGACGACTTCCTGATCCAGACCGCGGACCGCCAGGTGCACGTGCTGAACGCGCCCTCACCGGCGGCGACGGGCTCGCTGGAGATCGCGAAGCACGTCGCCGACCGGCTGGGGACGGACTAGCGGGGCTTGAGCACGTCCAGACCGAGGAACGGCCGCAGCGCCTCGGGCACGGTGACCGAGCCGTCGGCGTTCTGGTGGTTCTCCAGGATCGAGACGATCCACCGCGTGGTGGCCAGCGTGCCGTTGAGCGTGGCCGCGATCTGCGTCTTGCCGTTGTCGTCGCGGTAGCGCACGTTCAGGCGGCGGGCCTGGAACGTGGTGCAGTTCGACGTCGAGGTCAGCTCGAGGAACCGCTGCTGCGACGGCACCCACGCCTCGCAGTCGAACTTGCGGTACGCCGACATGCCGAGGTCGCCCGTGGCCGTGTCGATGACCCGGTAGGGCACCTCGATCTTGGCGAGCATCTCCTCTTCCCAGCCGAGCAGCTTGGCGTGCTCCGCCTCGGCGTCCTCCGGCTTGACGTAGCAGAACATCTCGACCTTGTTGAACTGGTGCACGCGGATGATGCCGCGGGTGTCCTTGCCGTACGACCCGGCCTCGCGGCGGTAGCACGACGACCAGCCCGCGTACCGCTTCTCGCCGTCGAGGATCTCGTCGGCGTGGTAGCCGGCGAGCGGCACCTCCGACGTGCCGACGAGGTACAGGTCGTCGGCGGGCAGGTGGTAGATCTCGCTCGAGTGCGCGCCGAGGAACCCGGTGCCCGCCATGATCTCCGGCCGCACCAGCGTGGGCGTGATCATGAGCTCGAAGCCGTTGGCCGTGGCCTGCGCCGCCGCCATGTTGAGCAGCGCCAGCTCGAGCTGCGCGCCGACGCCCTTGAGGAAGTAGAACCGGGAGCCGCCGACCTTGGCGCCGCGCTCCATGTCGATCGCGCCGAGCCGGGTGCCCAGGTCGAGGTGGTCGAGCGGCTCGAAGTCGAACTCGCGCGGCTCGCCGACGTGCTTGACGACGCGGAAGTCGTCCTCGCCGCCGACGGGCGCGTCCGGGTGCACCAGGTTCGGGATCTTCCCCAGCAGCCCGTCGACCTCGGCCGCGGTGGCGTTCTGCTCGGCCTCGGCGGCCTTGACCTCGGCGGCCAGCTCCTTCGCCTTGACGAGCAGGGCGGTCTTCTCGTCGCCCTTGGCCTTGCCGACCTCCTTGCCGAGCACCTTCTGCTCGGCGCGCAGGGTGTCCGCGCGGGAGATGGCGCTGCGCCTGCGCTCGTCAGCGGACAGCAGGGAGTCGACGACGCCCTCGTCCTCGCCACGGGCACGCTGCGAAGCGCGCACGATCTCCGGGTTCTCGCGCAACACCTTGAGGTCGATCACCCTGAAAAGGGTAGTCCCCGCCCGTTCCACGTCTCATCCGGATGTCCGGAACGCGGTACGGGCGGGGACCGGGGCTCCCACGCGGGAGCTGCGACTAGTAGATCGCGAACGCGACCACGAGACCGAGGGCGACGTGCGCCGCGGCGACGACGACGGACGCCGGCGCGAACCGGTCGGACTCGATGATCGAGCCGATGTCCAGCCTGGTCACCCACTCCAGCAGCCGCACGGCCGCGACCTGCACGATGATGCCGACGATGCCGTAGATCAGCGACGTGAGCAGGCCCTCGTCGAGCTTGCCGACCGCGCTGAGGATGGCCACGACCACGATGAACGCCATCGAGACGAGGCCGGAGGACGTCACGATCACGGCGTTCGGGGCGCCGTTGCGGACGAGGATCGACAGCTTGCCCGGCGTCGTCCAGTCGATCGCGTAGAAGCCGAACACCATCAGGACCAGACCGACGACGGCGTACAGCGCGATGGCGCCGATGCCCCGGCCGATCGCCGAGCCGAAGCCGGGGTCCAACGCGAGCTCGTACATGTGCTGTTCCCTTTCGGAGTCTTACTCAACAATTCGATGCGGCACGAACGCCGCGCCATCGTCGGTCACGAGACCGACCGTTTCCCGGATGCCGAGGCCCGCCGACGTGTCGCCGACGACCCAGGCACCCAACGCGGGGCGGTAGCCGTCGAAGTCCGGAAGCGGATCGAACAGCTGGTAGACGAAACCCTCTTTGCCGTAGACGCCGCCGGTCTGCGTTTCGTAGCCGGGGGCGACGATCTGGATGTTCGACCCCTCACGGCCGAGCAGCGGCTTGCGCACGTACTCGGTGAGCATGCCGGGGTCGTTGAGGTAGGCCGGGAGCAGGTTGGGGTGGCCCGGGTACATCTCCCACAGGACCGCGAGCAGCGCCTTGTTGGAGAGCAGCATCTTCCACAGCGGCTCGAGCCACAGGGTGCCGGGCAGCGACTCGACGGCGTGGCGGCCGAACTGCTCCTCCACCACCCACTCCCACGGGTAGAGCTTGAAGACCGTGCCCATCGGGGCCTCTTCGAGGTCGACGAACCGGTTGAGCAGCGTGTCCCAGCCGATGTCCTCCATCGCGATGCCCACGGTGTTCAGCCCGGCCTCGGCGGCCGTCTCCTGCAGGCAGGCGGTGGTGAGGTGGTCCTCGCCGGACGGGTCGGCGCTCGACCAGCTGAAGTGCAGCTCACCGGACGGGAGCTTGGCGCCGAGCTCGGTCCAGCGCTCGACCAGGCGCTCGTGCAGCGAGTTCCACTGGTCGTCGTCCGGGAAGACCTCGGTCTTCCAGTACCACTGGATGTAGGCGGCCTCCAGCAGCGACGTGGGGGTGTCCGCGTTGTACTCGAGCAGCTTCGCCGGGCCGGAGCCGTCGTAGCGCAGGTCGAAGCGGCCGTAGACGTGCGGGTCGCGGCGCCGCCACGACTCGGCGATGTGCGGCCAGACCCACTCGGGGATGCCGAAGTCCCGGTAGCGCTCCGTGAGGACCACGTTGTCCACCGCGTCGAGGCACATGGAGTGGAGCAGCTCGACGTCGGCTTCGAGCGACAGGATCTCGCTCATCTCGAACACGTAGTGCACCGACTCGTCCCAGTAGGGGCGGTCGGTGCCGTTGGAGTACTTCGCGGGCAGGCCGAACACCAGGCCCTGGTCGGAGACCGTCCGCTGCCAGTTCGGCCGCGGGTGTGAGCTTTCACGACGCAACTGCGCTCAGCCTCCGCTGCTCTTCGAGCCGCTGCTGACGCCGAAGCCGCCGCGCTGCACCGTCGTGCCCGACTTCGTGCTGACGTTCGCACCCTTGGGGATCGTGTAACTGCCGCCGACGGCCTTCTGACCGACCGAGCCGGACCCTCCGTAGTTGTAGCGGTACGAAGAGCCACCGATGTAGATGAAGCCACCGCTCGAGTACCCGCCGTGACTGCGGTAGTAGCTGTCGGAGCAGTAGTCGTCGTCGACGATGACGTTGTTCTGGTCCGTGCACTGCGCGGTGACGTTCTTCGGGCTCGCCGCCGCGTACCAGATCGCGACCAGCGCGATCACGCCCACGGTGACACCACCACCGATGAGCAGGCGCTTTCGCGTCTTGCGCTTCTTCTCGAACGCGGCGGACTCCGCGGCGAACCGCTCCTGCTGCGCCTTCTGCGCGGCGGCACGCGCCCGCTGCTCGGCGACGCTCGGCTGACGAGGCTGGGTCACCCCGGCCTGCTGCTGCCGAATCTTGCCCTTGGTGGGCTTCTGCGGCACCGGCTGGTTCGATCCTGCCTGGTCAGGCGCAGGCTGGTACGGCGGAGGTTGCTGCGGTTGTCCGGGCGGTCCCGACTGCGGCGTCGGCTGGCCAGGCTCTGGCAAGTTGTTGTCAGTCATCACCACTCCCGCGGGCAAGGTACCTAGCGAGACGGCGAAAACACGGCCGATTCAGTGACGAGTGTCCTAAAAGCAACACTCGACCCAACCCGGCGCACAGCCGCCTCACACGGCACGGGCATCATGGATGAGATGTCTCCGAGCGCCGGTTGGTTGAGTCGATCGCGTCACACCCGTGACACACGGGTCGTGATGATCGGTGCTTTCGTGGGCGCGTTCGGCCTGTTGATGTTGTCCGCGTTCACCACCGTGCTGTCCGCCGGACCGATCGGGACGAAGCGCGAACTGGTCAACGCCGCGTACCAGGCAGCCGTCGGCGAGTGCCTGAACTGGGAGAAGACCGATCTGTCGGACGCGCAGAAGGTCGACTGCGCCGCCGCGCACAAGTTCGAGGTGACCGGTACGGCGGACATCACGGCCGCCTACCCGAAGGAAGCGCCGTTCCCGAACGCCGAGGCGTGGGAGAAGATCGCGCAGGAGAACTGCTCCCAGGCCGCGACCACGTACCTGGCCGGCAAGCTCGACCCGAAGGGCAAGTACGGGATCAGCACGCTGAACCCGGACGAGCGCCGGTGGTCGGACGGTTACCGCCAGTTGCGGTGCGGCCTCCAGGTCGCCGCGCCGTCCGGCGCCGCCCTGCCGTCGTTCGGCAGCGCGAAGACGCAGGACCAGTCGAACGTGTACGACCCCGGCGTGTGCCTCGCGCTCGGCGAGAACAACACGGTCGGCGACCCGATCGAGTGCGCGAAGCCGCACACGTTCGAGATCGTCGGCGTCGTGCAGCACCCCGAGGGCCCGTTCCTGCCGGTCGAGCAGCAGGAGAGTGTGATGTCGGAGAAGTGCGCGGCCATCGCCACCGAGTACACCGGCGGCGCCGACCTCAAGGGCAGGGGCCTGCTGGTCACGTTCGACACGCGGGCCGAGGAGAGCTGGGCCGTCGGCTCCCGCAAGGCCAACTGCAAGGTGGGCGCCGTCCCCCAGGGCAACAACCTGGTGGCGTGGGAGGGCAGTGTCCGCAACCCCAACGGCGCCCCGCTGACCACGTCGAACCCGCCGCAGACCACCTCGGTCAGGCCGCAGGACGAGCCGACCGGCGCCCCGCTGCACTCCGAGTCGGGCAAGCCGCCGTCCTCGGAGTCCGGCAAGCCCTCCGACTCGAACAAGCCCGACAAGCCGTCCTCCAGCGCCCCCACGACGACCACCGAGAACCGATGACCGTCGAGATGACCAGGGCCCGCTTCGAGGAGCTGGTCGAGGAGGCGCTCGACCTGGTCCCGCCGGAGTTCACGCACGCGATGAACAACGTCGTGGTGCTGGTCGAGGACCGCAACCCGGACGAGCCGTCCCTGCTGGGCCTCTACCAGGGCATCGCGCTGACCGAGCGCTCCACGGACTACGGCGGCGCGCTGCCGGACCACATCTTCATCTACCGCGAGGCGATCCTCGACGTCTGCGACACCGAGGACGACGTCGTGGAGGAGGTCACCATCACCGTGGTGCACGAGATCGCGCACCACTTCGGGGTGGACGACGCGCGGCTGCACGAGCTGGGCTGGGGCTAGCGGGGCCGGGTCAGATCTCCACGCCCGCCCACGACCGGCACACCCAGCCGTCGCCGTCGGAGTCCAGGACCACGACGCCGGTGTTCGGCAGCAGGTTCTCCGCCAGCTCGACCGGGATGTTGGAGGCCAGGGCCAGCGCGCCCATCCGTCCGGCGCCGCCGTGGGTCACGACCACGACCGTGCCCTCGTCCCGGCGGATCGACCCGATGGCGCCGAGGAACCGGTCCAGGACCTGCTGCCCGGTCTCGCCGTCGCCGGGGAACGCCACGTCGAGCGCGCCCTCCGCCCACTTGATCACGGTCTCGAGGTAGGTCCGGTACGCCTCGGTGTCGTTGCGGCCCTCCAGCGAGCCGACCTGGATCTCGTGGACGCCCTCCAGGATCTGGACGGGCAGGCCGAAGCGCTCGGCGGTCGGGGCCGCGGTCTGCTGGGCGCGCAGGCCGGTGCTCGCGTAGACGGCGGTGACCTCCTCGGACGCGAGGAGGTCGGCCAGCTCACGTGCCTGCTTGCGCCCCAGCTCCGTCAGCGGGGGCCCCGGCATCAGCGTGTCCAGCTTGCGTTCGATGTTCGACGCCGTCTCACCGTGCCTGACCAGCAGCAACCTCACCCGCGCTCGCCCTTTCTGACAGCATCGACCCAGGAGGCGGCTGCGGCGAACTCGTCGTTGCGAGCCTCGGAGGGCTCGTGGTCGGCCTTCGGGAAGGACCCGAGGAACCGGATCTCGTGCGAGTGTCGGTGCAGCGCGGCCAGCGCGTCACCGATCCTCGGCTCTGCGATGTGCCCCTCGACGTCGATGTAGAAGCGGTACGTGCCCAGTTTGCCCTTCGTGGGACGCGATTCGAGGCCGGTGAGATTGATGCCACGCAGCGCGAGCTCCGTGAGCAGCTCGGACAGCACGCCCACCCGGTCCGGCGTGGTCACGACGACGCTCGTGCGGTCGGCGCCGGTCGGCTCCGGCAGCGTCCCCGGCCGGCGCAGCAGCAGGAACCGGGTCCGCGCGTCCGGCACGTCGAGGACGTCGGTGGCGTACTCGTCCAGCTCGTAGTGCTGCACGGCGACGGGCGCGGTCACGGCGGCGTCGAACTCGCCCCGCTCCACGGCGGCGGCGGCCGCGGCGGTCGACGACGTGGCGATCGAGGTGACCCCCGGCAGCGAGGCGGCGATCCACTCGCGGACCTGCGCCAACGCGTGCGGGTGCGAGGCGATGGTCCTGATCTCCGCCGTGCCGGGGCGGACCAGGACGCTGAACCGCACGTCCAGCACGGTCTCGGCCACCGCGACGACCGGCTCGTCGCGCACCAGGGCGTCGAGCGTGGCCGGCACGGCCCCCTCGACGGAGTTCTCGATGGGCACGCACGCGAACTCGGTGTCACCGGCGCGCAGCGCGGCGATGGCGAGCGGGATGGTCTCGACGGGCACGAGCTCACCGTCGAACCGCATCGCGGCCTGCTCGGTGAAGGTCCCCTGTGGTCCGAAGTACGCAATGCGAGGCACGCCGTGAAGAGTAGAGGCGCGAATCACGCCTGTGTCAGGGGCCGAACCTGGGTTCCGCCGGGACCGTTCGAACTGGAATGCTTGGGGCGTGCCCGCTCTAGCGCCTGAACTCGTGTTGTGCGCGGTCGACGAACCGATGGCGAACGCCTGGCTCGCCGTCGCTGACGGACGCACAGGGGTGCGGGTGCACCGCGGGTCGGTGCTGGACATCCCCGCGCAGGCGATAGTCAGCCCCGCGAACTCGCAGGGCTGGATGCGCGGCGGCATCGACGCCGTCTACGCCACGGCGTTCCCCGAGGTCGAGAACAACGTCCGCAGCGCGGTCCTCACGCTGCACGGCGGTGAGCTCCCCGTCGGCGAGGCGCAGATCGTGGCGACGGGCGAGACCGAGCCCGCGTGGCTGATCAGCGCGCCGACCATGCGCCTGCCGGGCGAACGGCTGCCGGTAGACACCGTCCACCCCTACCTGGCCGCCCGTGCCGTCCTGCGGCTGTGGCTCGACGGACGTCTGGAGGACGGCACGCCGGTGCGCGACGCCGTCCGCACCATCGCGATGCCGGGGCTCGGCACCGGGGTGGGAGGCGTCGCGCCGTCCACGTGCGCCCACCAGGTCGCCGCCGCGTGGGACGAGTCGTTCAACCCGCTCCACGTGTAGTCCACATGTGCACAACCCTGTGGACAACGTGTGGACAGCTGTGGACTACTGCCGTGGCGCGACCCATCGTTCGAGGTCCAGCTCGTCCGTGATGGGGATGCCGAAGTCCCCCACCGCCGGTATCTCCGGCTTGAGCTTGCGCGCCTCGCGCACGGCGTCGGGTCTGAGCACGGCCAGCTTGAACCCGCGGCGCTGGAAGAAGCGGACGGCGTCCAGGTTGTCGTTCGTGGTCGTCAGGCGCACTCGGGAGCAGCCGAGTGCGCGTGCCTGCCGAACCGCGGCGTCGACCAGCGCGGTGCCGACGCCGCGGCCCCGACGCAACGCGTCGATCGTGACGATTTCCAGTTGGTGGTTGGCCACCGCGTGGGTCAGCAGACCCAGCACGTGACCCTGCTTTTCCACGAGGAAGCCGGGCAGACTCGCGGGGAAGAACACCTCGCCGTGCGCGACGGCTGTGTGTGCGCCCCATAGCTCGAGGACCAAACGAGCGACGACTATGCGATCTGCTTCCTCGATCGGCCTTACCGAGCCTTCTGCCATGACAAGAACTGTCTCAATCCGAGTCTCACTCAGGAACAGCCATTCGACGTACGGTGGATTCGTGCCAGTGCGCGTTTTGTTGGTTGACGATCACGAAGTGGTGCGCAGAGGACTGCGCGAGATGCTCGACGACGAGGAGGACATCTCGGTCATCGCCGAAGCCGGTTCCGTGGACGAGGCGGTTGCTCGGGCCCAAAAGATTACGCCCGATGTGGCGGTTGTGGACGTTCAGCTGCCCGACGGCAGTGGTGTGGACCTGTGCAGGACCCTGCGCGACCTGGGCATCCGCTGCCTGGTGCTGACCGCCTTCGACGACGAGGAGGCGCTGGTCGGGGCCATCATGGCCGGTGCGTCGGGCTATCTGCTCAAGCAGGTCCGCGGCCAGGACGTCGTCACGGCGGTGCGCGAAGTCGCGGCTGGACGGTCCCTTCTGGACCCCGCCACCACAAGCCGGGTACTCGAACGGATGCGCAATCCAGCCCCGGTTGGCCTCACCGACCAGGAACAGCGCGTGTTGGAACTCATCGGTGAGGGCCTGACGAACCGCCAAATCGGTGAACGCTTGTTCCTCGCGGAGAAGACCGTGAAGAACTACGTGACGTCCGTGCTCTCCAAACTCGGCATGGAACGGCGAACGCAAGCCGCCGCATGGGTGGCTAAACGGGGACGGACCAGGTGAGCGTCGTCCCGTTCGGTGAACTCACGACGCGGAAATCGCCACTCGCCGCCTTCGCCCGTTCCGCGAGGTGCCGCAATCCGCGTTGAGTGACGCCGGACGGGATGCCGCACCCGTTGTCGGCGACTCGCAGCAGCAGGTGCTTCTCGTCGCGCCGCACGTCGATCTGGACGTTCGTGGCCCCCGAGTGCCGCACGACGTTCGACAACGCCTCGCGCAACGCCGCCCGCGCGTCGTCGGCGTGCTTGCGCGGCACGTTCGCCAGGTCGCCGGACACGTGCAGGCGCGGCGGGAACCCGAGCAGCTCGCCGGCCGTGCGGACCTCGGCCTTGATCGAGTCGTGCAGGTCGGCCGAGTCGGCGGGGTCGGTGTTGCGCAGCTCGCGGACGGTCGCGCGGACCTCGGCGATCGTCTCGTCGACCAGGTCGACCGCCTCGTTGATGCGGGTCCGGTCGGTGTTGTCGAGCTTCTTGCCCAGCCGGCGTTCCAGCAGGCTAAGCTGCACGCCCGCGCCGTAGAGGCGCTGGATGATCACGTCGTGCAGGTCGCGGGCGATGCGTTCGCGCTCCTCGTAGACCGCGACGCGCTGCCGTGCCGTGAAGCCCTCCGACAGCACCACGGCGAGCCCTGCCTGCGCCGCGAACGCCGACAGCACGTCCACGGTCTCCTGCGTGAACGGCGGCTTGTCCCGGCGCCGGTAGACCGCCAGCGCACCGATCTTGCGGTCGGAGGTGCCGAACGGCGCCACGGCGAACGGCCCGTAGCTCCGCAGCGCCTGCGGCACGTACGGGGCGGTGCGCGGGTCGTTCGTCACGTCGTCGGCCATCACCGGCACGCCGGTCCGCGCGGCCTTGGCGGCGGCGCTGCGGGAGCTCAGCGTGGCGACGACCGGCTCGCCGCTGGACGCCTCGACGGTCAGCGTGCCGTCGTCCTCGGCCGTCGCGAGCATGGCCAGGCCGAGGTCGGCGTCCGCGATCTCCGCGGCCGCCTCCACGACGAGCCGCAGCACGTTCTCCGGGTCTTCCAGCGCCGCCGACGTGATCTCGGTCGACGCGACGAGCACGCGCCGCGCCAGGGAGGGGTCCATGGTCCTCAACGGTAGGCGGGCGTGCCGAGGTCCAGCACGAGGTCTGCCCGTGCCGCCTCATCGGGGCGGTGGGTGATGTGCAAGATCGTCCTGCGGTCGCGCCGGAGCTCGTCGAGGAGCTTGCGCGCGGTCGGTTCGTCGAGGTGGGCGGTGGGCTCGTCGAGCAGCACCACGTCGGCGTCGTGCAGCAACGCCCGTGCGAGCGCGAGCCGTTGCGCCTCACCGCCCGACACCTGGTCGGGACGGATCACCGTGTCGAGCCGGTCGGCCCACTCGGGCAGGCAGGCCCTGCGCAACGCCTCCCGCAGCTGCTCGTCGTCGTGCTGCCCCGACATCCGCAGGTTCTCCCGCACGGTCGTGCTGACCAGCATCGGCTCCTGCGGGCACCAGGTGGCGCGCGGCAGCTCGACGATCCCCCGCTCCGGCTCCAGGAAGCCAAGGAGCAGCGCGAACAGCGTCGACTTGCCGCTGCCCGAGGGGCCGACGATCGCGACGTGCGTGCCGGGTTCGACGTCGAGGTGCAGGTCGCGCAACGTCGGCTCGGTCGCGCCCGGCCAGCGGACGTCGACGTTCTCCAGCCGGATCCGCCTGCCCCGCGCCGGCTCCGGACGCTCCGGGGCGTCGAACTGGAGCCGGGCGCTCGCCTCGCGCAACGCCCGGCGCTGCTGGGCGGCCGGCGGCAGCGCGGCCAGCGGTTCGGCGAGGGCGAGCGGGACCAGGCCGAGCACCGGGTTGCCGGTCGTGGCGCAGACCAGGGCGGCCGCACCGGTCGCGAGCAGCACGATCGCCGTGGCGGCACCCGTGCCAAACGCTTGCCTGCGGGTCTGACCGGCGAGCTCGACGTCCTCGGCGTGCAGCCGGGCCAGCAGGCGGTGGTGGGCGTCGTGGGCGATGAGGTCGGGCGCGGCGGTGAGCGCGTTGATCGTGTCCCGGGCGACCTTGCGGCGGCCCCTGGCGAGCTTCGTGCTGGCCCGGCGCTCGGTCCAGACGGCGACGGCCGGGGCGCCGAGGCCCGCCGCGAGCAGCAGACCTCCCAGCGTCAGCGCGGCCGCCGAGTCGATGAACGCGAACAGGACCGTGGTCGCGATGCCCGCACCGATGGCCACGACCGGCGGAACGAGCACCCGCGGCACGAGGTCGCGAACGGTGTCGGTGTCCTCGACGAGCCGTTGGAGGCCATCGCGCCGTTGGGTCCGCACGAGTCGCAACCACAGTTCGGCTCGCAGGTTCGTCGCGAGCTTGAACGCCTCGTGGTGCGTGACGAGCCGCTCGACGTACCGGAGCACGCCCTTGCTCAGCGCGAACGTCCGCACGCCCACGACCAGCACCGACAGCGTCAGGATCGGTGGCATCTCGGCGGCGCGGGCGATCAGGTGGGCGGCGAGCGCGGTCAGCGCGATGCCGGCGACCGTCGCCAGCACGCCCAGCCCTGCGCCCTTCCACGGCACCGGCAGGCGCTTCGGCCGTTCGTGCTGCGTCTCCTCGGTGACGACCCTGGCGAACGTCTCGTCCTCGGTCGCCTCCTTCTCGCGGTGCGAGGCGAGGACGACGGCCGCCGTGGCGCTGGCCCGCTTGATCGCTTTGTCGACTTTGCGACTTGTCACCGGGTCGAGGTGCGCGGTCGGTTCGTCCAGCAGCAACACCGTCGCGCCGTGGCGCACCCTCAGCAGAGCGCGCGCGACTGCGACGCGTTGGCGTTCACCGGTCGACAGGTCCGTGATGCGGCGGTCGAGCAGGTGCTGGGCCGCGACCTCGCGTGCGACCTGCTCGATGTCGTCGGCGTCCGGGACCGTCAGTTCCAGCTCGGCCCGCGGCGTCACCGCGGCGAACGCCGGCTTCTGCGGCACGTACGCGATGTCGCCGGCGACGAACGCCGTGCCGTCGGTCGGCTCCAGGAAGCCGAGCAGCACCTGGAACGTCGTCGACTTCCCCGCGCCGCTCGCGCCTTCAAGTCGATAAATCTCCCCCGGTCGCACGTCGAAGCTGACTCCGTCGGGTGCGAACCCGCCT
The DNA here is from genome assembly GCF_036380075.1 of Lentzea sp. Lineage (NCBI taxonomy): Bacteria > Bacillati > Actinomycetota > Actinomycetes > Pseudonocardiales > Pseudonocardiaceae > Lentzea > Lentzea sp. Next base: position 89,526 of record NZ_DASVFL010000067.1, read on the forward strand.
CGGCGCAGCACGCGGAGGTTGTCGACGTGGACCGAGCCGCCGGGCAGCCGGGGCCGGTGCGAGCCCTCGTGCTCGACGACGTCGGCGACCCGCCGGACCGCCTCCAGCCCGTCCTCGCTGGCGTGGTGGGCGGCACCGGCCGCGCGCAGCGGCAGGTAGCACTCGGGCGCCAGGATCAGCACGACCAGCGCGGTCATCAGGGTCATGTCGCCGTGCACGAGCCGGATGCCGATGCCGACCGCGATCAGCGCGACCGACAGCGACGCCGCGATCTCCAGCACCAGCGCGCTCAGGAACGCGATCTTGAGCGTGCCCATCGTGGCCTTGCGGTGCTGCTCGCCGATCCGGCGGACGGCAGAGGCCTGCTGCTTGGCGCGACCGAACACCGTGAGCACGGGAAGCGCCCGCACCAGCTCCAGCAGCTGTGCCGACAGCAGCTCGGTGACGTCGGCGGCCTTCTGCACGCGCTTCTCGGTGTACCAGCCGATCAACGCGGCGAACACCGGGATCAACGGCACGGTCACCGCGATCAGCACCGCCGACGGCCAGTCTGTGACCAGGATCCACGCGCCGACCAGCGGTGGCACCACCACGGCCGTGACCAGCGCGGGCAGGTAGCGGGTGAAGTACGCGTCGAGCGCGTCGAGGCCCTTGGTCGCGAGCACCGACAGCTCGGCCGTGCCGCGGTCGGCGATCCAGCCGGGACCGCGTTCGAACGACTTGGCGAGCAGCTGGGTCCGCAGCTCCTCCTTCGCACCGGCAGCGGCACGAGCGGCAGCGCTTTCCGTCGCCCACGACAGCCCAGCGCGCGCGAGGATCGCCACGGCGAGCAGCGGAAGTCCTTCGCGGGTGGTGATCACCGACGCCAGCGCGACGGCCTGGGCGACGAGCGCCAGTGAGTTGAGAAACGCCAGCACGCCCACCCCGGCGAGCGCGCGCCTGGCGTTCCTCGAGAGCTGGGGCAGCGCTCCCAGCGGGCCGCGCTTCATCAGTGGCCCGCCGGGATGTGCTGAACGCCGATGCGCTTGCGGAACACCCAGTAGGTCCAGGCCTGGTAGACGAGCACCGCGGGCGTGCCGAAGCCGGCGACCCAGGTCATGACCTTCAGCGTGTACGGGCTCGACGCCGTGTTGGCGACCGTGAGCGACCACGCGTCGTTGAGCGTCGACGGCAGGACGTTCGGGTAGAGCGAGCCGAACAGGATCACGACGGTCGCCGCGATCGCGAGCCCCATCAGCGCGAACGACTGGCCGTCGCGGTTCGCGAGCAGCCGCCACATCGCGGCGCCGAGCACCAGCACGACCACACCGGCCCAGAGCCCGGCGACGATCGCGAGCAGCGCGACGAGCGGCAGCAACGCCACCGGCGCCAGCACCAGCGCGACCCGGCGGGCCCGCTCGCGGATCTCGCCCTCGGTCTTCAGGGCGGTGAACACCGCGCCGTGCACGAGCGCGTACCCGGCGAACGCCAGCGCGCCGACGACCGTGTCGAACCGGATCGCCGCGAAGGCCGAGCCCACGCGGTCGCCGTCGGCGTCGATCGGCAGGCCCAGCACCGTCGTCGAGATCAGCAGGCCGACGCAGAGCGTGGCGACCCACGAGCCGGCGACGATCGTGACGTCCCACGCCTTGCGCCAGCGCGGGTTGTCGACCTTGCCGCGGTAGTCGAACGCGACGCCGCGGCCGATCAACGCGATGAGGAACAACGTTAGTGGCAGGTACGCGGCGCTCAGCAGCGCCGCATACCAGCCGGGGAACGCCGCGAACGTGGCACCGATCGCGACGATGAGCCACACCTCGTTGCCGTCCCAGACCGGCCCGATGGTGTTGATCATGACTCGGCGTTCTTCGTTGCTGCGCCCGAGAACCGGCAGCAGCATGCCGACGCCGAAGTCGAACCCTTCGAGGAACAGGTAGCCGAGCCACAGCACGGCGATGAGCACGAACCAGAGCGTTTCCACGTCGTCTCTCCCCTAGTACGCGAACGCCAGGGCGCCGTCGTCGGACTTCTGGGGCAGTACGCCGGGAATCCCGCCTCTGACGTACTTGCGGATCAGGTAGAACTCCACGACCGCCAGCACGCTGTAGACCGCGGTGAGCAGGATCAGCGAGGTCAGGATCTCGCCGACGGTGCTGTTCGAGACCGCCTGCGCGGTGAACATCCAGACACCGTCCACACCGGACGGGTTCGGCACCACGACGAACGGCTGCCGGCCCATCTCGGTGAAGATCCAGCCGAAGCTGTTGGCCAGGAAGGGAGTCGCGATGCCGGCGAGGCCGAGGACCGGGAACCACCATCCGGTGGGCGTCCGGTTCTTCCGCGTCAGCCAGAGCATGAAGACACCCAGGCCGGCCGAGATCGCCCCGAACCCGATCATCAACCGGAAACCCCAGTAGGTGACGGGAAGCGCGGGCACGTAGTCGATCGGCTTGCCGCTGAGCTCACCCAGGCGGTCGTCGACGGGGTAGAACTCGCCGTACTTCTCCTGGTACATCGGCACCAGGTCCTGGATGCCCTTGACCTCGCTGCTGAAGTCGTTGTGCGCCAGGAAGCTCAGCAGTGCGGGGACCGTGATGCTCTTGACGTTCTCGCAGTCGGGCCTGGTGACGTCACCGTACGCGAAGACGCTGAACGCCGCCGGCTGTTCGGTGTGGCACAACGCTTCCGCGGCGGCCATCTTCATCGGCTGCTGCTCGAACATGAGCTTGCCCTGCAGGTCGCCACTGATGCTCAGCGCCGCGAAGGCGACCACGCCGACCCACGTGCCGAGCTTGAGCGAGCTGCGCCAGACCCGTTCCTCCTCCGACTTCCGGTGCAGGTGCCAGGCGGCGATCCCCACGAGGAACGCTCCGGCGACCGCGAACGCGCCCGCGATGGTGTGCGGGAAGGCGGCGAGCACGGTGTTGTTGGTCAGCACGGCCCAGATCGAGGTGAGGCGCGGGCGGCCGTCGTCCATCACGATGCCGACGGGGTGCTGCATCCACGAGTTGGCGGCGAGGATGAAGTAGGCGCTGGCGATGGTCGCGAGGCTGAACGCCCAGGCGCAGGCGAGGTGGACCTTCTTCGGCAGCTTGTCCCAGCCGAAGATCCACAGGCCGAGGAACGTCGACTCGACGAAGAAGGCGACGATGCCCTCCATGGCGAGCGGAGCGCCGAACACGTCACCGACGAACCGCGAGTAGGCGCTCCAGGCCATGCCGAACTGGAACTCCTGCACGATGCCCGTCACGACGCCCATGGCGAAGTTGATCAGGAGGAGCTTCCCCCAGAACTTCGTCATCTTGTAGTAGCGCTCGTTGCCCGTGCGCACCCACGCGGTCTGCATCCCCGCCACCAGCAGGGAAAGGCCGATCGTCAGCGGCACCATCAGAAAGTGGTAGACGGTGGTGATGCCGAACTGCCACCGCGCGAGTTCGAGTACTTCCACGTCTTCGAGCGTAGGTCTGGACCACGGCCGCGAGCAGGTACGACGGTCCCGTCCGCAGGCGGGACCAAGGTCCCGTGCGCGACATCACGCCGGTCGGATGACATGCGTCCGTTAAGATGAATGCGCCAGAGGGGAGTAGTTCCCACCGGAGCAGTCGGCCGGTGGCGTGGTGATCGACATACTGATCCGCCTTCGAGCGGATCCGGTGCCACACCCGTCTTGTACGGGCGAACGAGACCTCCGGCCGGGCTTTGCAGCATGCCCGGTCGGGGTCTGTTGCGCCTCCGTCCGGGTTCGTACTTCGGACGTGGAGGACCTCGTGGCCACATCACTGCTCGCGTTCATCACCGCCTTCGCGGTGGTGTTCCTCGTCGAGCTCCCCGACAAGACCATGGTCGCCACCCTGGTCCTGACCACGCGGTACCGCGCGTGGCCGGTGTTCGTCGGTGTCATCGCGGCCTTCGCCGTGCAGACCGTGGTCGGTGCGGCATTCGGCACGGCCATCACCCTGCTCCCGGACCGCCTGGTCGCCGGCGTGGTCGCCGTGTTGTTCCTGGTGGGCGCGTTCCTGCTGCTCAAGGAGGGGTTCTCGAAGGAGGAGGACTCCGCGGACGAGGCCGGGACGCGAGCGGCCGTGCCGTTCTGGCGGGCGGCCCTGACGTCGTTCGGCGTGCTGTTCGCGGCCGAGTGGGGCGACGCCTCGCAGCTCGCCACCGCCGGCATCACCGCCCGCTACGGCGAGCCGATCGCGGTCGGGCTCGGCGCCTGGCTCGCGCTGGTCGCCGTGGCCGGGCTGGCGGTCCTGGTGGGGCGCAAGCTCGCCGGGCGGCTGCCGACGCACTGGATCCAGCGGGTGGCCGGCGTCGTCTTCGCGGTGTTCGGTGTGATCGCGCTGACGCAGGTGTTCTGACGCGGGCGCTCACCACACCGGTCGGAGTCCTGGCTGGTCCTCGCCGTGCACGTGCCGCAGGTACGCGGCGAGGCCGGTCCTGATCGCGGTCAGCGTGTCCGCTCCGATCGCCTCGGCCATCTCGGCTTCGAGGTCGGCCCAGAGGTTGTCCGCGAGCCTCAGGTAGTCGCGGCCCTTCCCCGTCAGGGCGACGTACTGGGCCCGCTTGTCCGTCGGGTGGGGCTCGCGCAGGACGTAGCCCCACTCGTCGAGCTCGTTGACGATCTTCGCCGCCGCCTGCTTCGTGACGCCGAGGTGCTGTCCGATGTCGACGGTGGTGGCGCGCTTCTCCTTGAGGAACCGGAAGACGTAGCCGTGGGCGGGCCGCAGCGGTTCGAGGCCGATCTGCCGGAGCCGGTCGTGGAACCGGTCGCCCATGGCGCGGTACGTCATCGCCAGCAGCACGGGCACCGGGTCCATGGTTCCCCGTTTCAAAGTAGACAACTCGGTTGACCTTATTCTAAGGTTAGACAACCCAGTTGACTACATTGGAGGTCGATGTGCTGGTCCGAGGGGACTCCGCCGCCACGCACTCGTTCGGCGGGTTCGAGTTCAGGTCGCTGGCCGTGCCGTCGCGCGGCAGTTCCGAGATCGCGCTGTGGACGGTCGACGTGCCGGAGGGCGGCGACGGGACGCCGCACCGCGCCTCGAAGGAGGAGGTGTTCTACGTGCTGTCCGGGTCGGTCACGATCCAGGGGCAGACCGCCGGGGCGGGCGACGCGATCGTCGTGCCGCCGGACACCGAGCTGTCGCTGACCGGAGGACCCGCGCGGGTCCTGGTCGCGACGTCGGTGGGCATCGAGGGCACGCTGGCGGACGGTTCGACGATCACGCCGCCCTGGTCGCTCTAGTTCGCCGGGGAGCCGTCCTCGCGGGGCGGTTCCGGCGCGGTGTCCGGGACCTCTTCGCGCAGGTCGTGGGCGATCTTCTTGGCCTCGTTGATCAGTTGCTGCGAGGAGTCGAGGCGGTCCTCGTCGGGCGGCGTGAGGTGGACCTCGTCCGACGTGGTGCGGCGGGGTTCGTCCGTCACGGCGAGGTCGTCGTCGGCGGTGCTGCCGTCGTCCACGTCGGCCGGGTGACTTCCGCCCGGCGCGGCGGCGAGGTCGTCGGTCTCCGGCGTGGCGAGGCGGTCTTCTTCCGGTGCGGTCACGGTCGGAGGATCACCGGATCCGGCGGTCGCCAAACTCAGGCCAGCAGGCTCCGGACGTGGGCCGCGAGGCGTTCGGCGATCTCCAGGTCCCACTCGTCGTCCTGCGCGGGCGCGGGGGTCTGCCCCGCCACGACCCGTTCGCCGAGCAGGCGCCGCTCGGCGGGCGTGAAGTCGGTGACGGCGCGGCGCAGCAGCGGCAGGGCGTCGTCGAACGCCTCGCCGCGCAGGCCGGTCAGCCACTCGTCGATCAGGCCGAACAGGCGCGGGTCGGCCGCCAGCAGCGTGGCCGAGCCGCGCAGGAAGCCCGCGACGAACGACGTCGCCACCGACCGGTGCAGGCGGGCGGCCACGTCGTCGCTGGTCAGCTCCCCCGCTTCCCACAGCAGGCGGGTAGCCCGGCCCGTGGGGAGGCCGTGCGCCTCCGCCTTCACCAGCGCGTGCAGGGCTCGCCACCAGGTCTTCTGGTGGTCCTCGTCGGCGGCGAGGCGGGTGGCCTCGTGGGCACCGTCGAGCGTGACGAGCGCGCTCTCGGCCGTCTCGTCGTCGATGCCCCGGCAGGCGATCGGGAGGCCGACCGCGCCGCGGGTGAGCAGGCCGTGCAGGGCGACGCGGAGCAGTTCCGGGTCGGTGCCGCGGACCGAGCCGTAGCGGACGGTGCGGGCCAGGTCCGGCAGTGCGGCCAGGAGCTCGAGGGCGTCGGTGGCCATCGCGGCGCAGCGGTCGAGGGCGTTGCGGGCCTCGGTGACGGCTTTGGGCACCTCGCAGCCGACGGACTTCGTGAGCGCGGCGGCGGCGTCGGCGACCCTCGTGGCGTCCTTCGCCGCCTGGGTCAGGACGTTCTCGGCCGCCGTGTGGACCGTCGTGCCGTGGCGCGCGGCGACCGCGACGGACACCGCGAAGACCGGGTCCCAGCGCAGCTGCCAGGTCTCGGCGAACGTGCCGAGCGAGTTGGAGCGGTCCTGCCTGCCCCACGGGACGCCGAGGACCTCCAGGCGCTGCAGGAGTTTCGAGCGCTCGCGGTCGGTGTCCTTGCGCAGGTCGAGCTTGAGCTGCTTGGGCTGGACGTCCGCCGGCAGGCGCAGTCGTCGTTGCAGGCGTTGGAGATCCGCCGCCAGCGGTGAGCGCGGGACGGCGTCCCCGACCTCGCCGAGGCGTTCGCCGACGACGAGCTTGCGGTGCACCAGCTGGAGGTGGATCTCCTCGCCGCCGCAGAGCACGGCGAGCGCGGCCTCGTTGACCTCGCTCAGCCCCGCGCTCGGGCGTTCCCTCAGCGCGGCAAGGGTTTCCGCGAGCCGGACGGCTTCCACGGCGCTCGCGGTGGAGGCCGGGAGGTCTTCCTCGCGCAGCACGGCGGCGGCTTTGGCGAACCAGCGCGGCACCACGTCGGACTGGTGCTGCCAGAGGTGCGCGTACCAGCCGGGCGAGTCGACGCCCGCGCCGTACCCCGACTCCGCGGCCAGCTGGCCGTGGCTCCACGGGACCCAGGTGCCCGAGATCCTGCGGCGCCGCAAGCCCTTCAGCAACGCCGTGTCCGCGGCGACCGTCGGTTTCGTCATCAGCGCCGGGACGTGCCAGGCACCGCACACGACGACGATCGGGCCGTCGGTCTCCCTGCGCGCCTTGCGGATCGTCTGGCGCATGAACGCTTCGCGGCGCAGCGTGCGTTCGCCGACCCCGGCCTCGAACTCCGCCCGCACGGCCACCATCGCCTCGGCGATGGCGTCGGCTAGGTCGAGCGGGTCGGACGCGCTGTGCTCGACGACGTCCTCCCACCAGCGTTCCGGGTCGTCGAAGCCGGCGGCCTCGGCGAGCAGGCCGATGGGGTCGACGTTCCCGCTCGGGCCGTCGTCACCGATCGACGCCGACGCCGGCAGGTCGAAGAACCGGGCGGTGGTGCCGTTCTCGTCGGCGTAGCGCAGGGCCTGCCACTCCGGCGAGAACTCCGCGAACGGCCAGAAGGCGGCGTTCTCGGGGTCGGTCTCGTCGTGCAGCAGGATCGCGACCGGCGGCGTGAGGGCGTGGACGTGCTCCAGCAGCCCGTCCGCCTCGGGAGGGCCCTCGATCAGGATCAGCGCGGGCCGGGTCTTCTCCAGCGCCCGCCGGACCATCCGCGCTGAGCCGGGCCCGTGGTGCCGGATGCCGAGCAGGACGAGATCGGGAACTGTGCCGGTGCCCGACTCAGGCACCGCTCACGTCCAGGCAGGCGCGGTAGAGGTCGCGCCACTCGGAGCGCTCCTTCAGCACCGTCTCCACGTACTCCTGCCACACGGTCGCGTCCGACACCCGGTCCTTGATCACCGAACCGATGAGCCCGCTCGCCAGCTCGTCCGCGCCCAGCGTGCCGTCGCCGAAGTGCCCGGCGAGCGCCATGCCGTTCGCGACGACCGAGATGGCCTCGGCCGTGGACAGGCTGCCGCTGGGCTTCTTCAGCTGCGTGCGACCGTCCACGGTGGACCCGTTGCGCAGCTCCCGGAAGATCCGCACGACCCGGCGCACCTCGTCGAGCGCGGGCGGTTCGGCGGGCAGCTGCAACGCCTTGCCGAGCTGCTGCGCACGCGTCACGACGATCTCGACCTCGGCGTCCTCGGTCGCGGGCGGCGGCAGCACGACGGTGTTGAAGCGCCGCGCGAGCGCCGACGACATCTGGTTGACGCCCCGGTCGCGGTCGTTGGCCGTGGCGATGACCGTGAAGCCCGGCACGGCCTGGACCTGCGAGTTCAGCTCGGGCACCGGCAGCGACTTCTCGCTGAGGATCGTGATGAACGAGTCCTGCACCTCGGACGGCATGCGGGTCAGCTCCTCGACCCTGACCACCGTCCCCAGCTGCATGCCCTTCATGACCGGGCTGGGCACCAGCGCGTTCTCGCTCGGGCCCTCGGCGATGAGGCGGGCGTAGTTCCAGCCGTAGCGGACCTGGTCCTCGCTCGTGCCGGCCGTGCCCTGCACCACCAGCGTCGAGTCGCCGCTGATCGCCGCCGCGAGGTGCTCGGACAGCCACGACTTGGCCGTGCCCGGCACACCCACGAGCAGCAGCGCCCTGTCGGTGACGAGCGTGCCCACCGCGACCTCGACGAGCCGGCGCGCGCCGACGTACTTCGGCGAGACCACCGTGCCGTCGGGCAGCGTGCCGCCCAGCACGTACGTGACCACGGCCTGCGGCGACAGGCGCCAGTTGGGCGGCCGCTGCCGGTCGTCCTGCGCCGCGACGGCCTCGAGCTCGGCGGCGTACTGCTGTTCGGCCGTCGGCCTGAGCACGGCGGTCACGGGACCTCCTGGGTCGGTGGTGCGAACGATTCGCGCAGGCGGATCCGGAGCCCGAGGACCTCCAGCTCCAGAGAGCTCTCCGGCCAGCGCCGGGTCAGAGCCTCCCAGCTGGCGCCGAGCAGGTCGGCGTCACCCCTGGCCAGCAACACCGACGGCGGCCTCCCCGACCGCCAGCGCGGGTCGGGCAGGGCCGCGTACCGGTGCAGCAGCGCGCGGGTGGTCTCGGGCGACCAGGGCGCCGGCAGCTGCGCGCAGGCGTGGTCGAGCAGGTCGTAGTGCCAGTTCTTCGACACGGCCACGACCGCCTGCTCGGCCACGGTCGACGGCAGCGCGGCCAGCATCTCCAGCTGCTCCATGCCGGTCAGCGTCTCGGCGGCGGCGACGGCCCACGGCCGCGGGTCCTTGGCGGCGGCGAGCTGGTCGGCGACACCCCTGAGCAGCGCGGCGGCCCACGGTCCCCGGCGAAGGATGTCGGCGGCCTTGGCGTCGTCGGCCTTGAGCGTGGAGGTCCAGTACGACGGCGGCACGCTCGCGGCCGCGGCCCGGATCCGCCCGGCCACGCCCTTCTCGGACCCGTCGCGCATCAGGTCGCGCACTTCCTGCGCGTCGGGCTGCGCGGTCCAGAGCTCCTCCGGCCGGACGTCGAGCCCGTCCGAGGTGAGCCGCAGGCCGTGCCGCAACCGGTGGGCCGCGCGGGCGGCGAGCCGCGTGCGCCCCAACGTCCGCAGGAGCCGCAACGCCTCGTCGTGGACGGCCGCCGCCTTGTCGTCGAGCGCGGCCTCGAGCAACCGCTCGTCCTGGCCGTTCAGGCCGGTCTCCAGCGCGCTGACCAGCACCTGGCGGTCGGCGGAGCGACGGGACGCCTGGAACTCGGACGCGATGAACGCCCCGACCCCCGCCGGATCAGCCTTGCGCTTGCGGCGCAACGCGCGCACCCGTTGGGCGCTGGGCAGGTCGAGGACCTCCTCCAGCGGTACCTCGTCGACCAGCGGCGCGGCCCCGCTCGCCCAGGACCAGCCGGGCCGGGTGTTCGCGAGCCACCGGCCGCGCGCGCCCAGCACCTCGACCACGGCGGCCCGCAGCCCCGGCCGCGCGGTGCCGAGCGCGAGCAGCGCCGGCAGCATGCGGTGCTCGGCGACGACGTTGCCCGCCTTGGCCAGCGCGCACCACTCGGTCAGCAGGACCTCGTCGTCGAGGTTCATGATCGCCTCGAGGACGGCCTTGGCCGCCGGGCGCGGGAACTCGGCGGTCTCCTCGGGGGCCAGGTCGACCGGGTCGGTCTGCGCCTGCGGCGGGAGCGTGGCGCCGAACGCCGCCACGCCCAGGGCCGCGCAGTCGGAGAGCAGCTCGGCGGGATCGCCGCCGCCCCTGGTCGTGCCGATGAGGAGGTTCTGGACGGTGTCGGACCAGTCGGCCTTCACGCCGCCACCTCCGGGGTGCGCAGGAGCGCTGAGCCGGCCAGGACGAGAGGTCTGAGGAGTGCGCGCCGGTCGAAGCCGGCGAAGTGGCCGGGACGGGAGGTGCGTTCGCCCGGCCGGGCAGCGCGGGCGCTGAGACGGACGTGGGGCTGCGCGGTGGTCACGCCACCACCTCCAGCTTGCCGTCCACCGCGATCGCGCCCAGCCGCAGGGCGTGGCCGTCCCACAGGCCCCACGCGTCGAACGGCACGCCGCCCGTCAGCGCCAGGGCCATGTCCAGGCCGCTGTCGTCGCGGACCGGCAGGGCGTGGCCCGAGGTGTCCGCCAGCGCGCCGCCGCCCAGCCGGACGGAGGCGCAGCCGAGTGGGAACAGGCGCTGCCACGGGTCGGCCACCAGCATCGGCTCCAGGGACGCCAGCGACGACCTCCAAGACGGTGGCGCGGGCACCGGGGCCGGGGTGCGGGAGGCCTCCAGGTCGCCCAGGGCGACGCGGTCGGACGCCGGGTAAGGGTGGACCAGGGCCGAGGACTCCTGGCCGTGCGGGAGCAGCGGTACGGGGGCGCCGACGGCCGAGTGGCGGATGGCGACGACCCAGCGTTCCGACTCGCGGCCCCAGCACCACTGGCGGACGGTCCGGACGCGGCCGTCGTCGGTCTCCAGGCGCAGCAGGGCCACCCAGCGGTCGAAGACGCCGGGGGTGGCGCGGACGGTCTCCTCCGGCACCGTCACGCCCAGGCGGGAGCGCGGCTGGACGAAGCAGAGCAGGTGCAGGCCGCCCAGGCGGTCGGCCACGTCCGAGGTCCAGCGGGGACCCGAGCGGGCGACGATCTCCTGGATCTCCCCCACGGCCGCGGCCACGCCGGGCACCTGGGCGTCGATCATGCGGGCGATGAACGCCTGCCACCACGAGGCCGGGCGGCCCGGCAACGACGCCACGCCCGCAGAGGCCACGTCGAGCAGCCAGTCGCGCAGGCCGTCGATGCCCGACGACATCGCCACCGCCCTGCGGTCGGCCGTCTTCTCGCGGGCGCGCAGCCGCCGTGCCACCGCCTCCGGCGAGGAGTCGAGCTCACGGGCGGCCCGCCGGGACGTCCACTCCTCCACCCAGTCGGGCGGCAGGGCGTCCGGGAGGTCGAGCTCCTGCAGCGAGATGGCGTGCTTGCAGGGGAACTTGCGGGACGGGCAGCTGCACTTGGCAGAGCCCGCGGCCAGGTCGACGCACACGCGGTACGGCACGGAGCCGGAGCCCGTGTAGAGGCCCCACAGCACCGGCAGGGCCTTGCCCAGGCCCTGCCAGCGCGTCGGAACGGCTCGTGTCCTCACGGGACCAAAGTAGCGAGGACCCCCGACAGAAAATCAGGCCGGACCGCGACGGGCCCACGTCCACGCGTACGCCGGGTCCTCACAGGCCTCCGCCGCCTCGCCCATCTCGAGCGGGCGGAACGTGTCGACCATGACCGCGGTCTCGTCGAAGTAGTCCACTCCCAGCGACGCCTCGACCGCTCCGGGCTGCGGGCCGTGCGTGCAGCCGGACGGGTGCAGCGACATCGAGCCGACGCCGATGCCGGAGCCCTTGCGCGCCTCGTAGTTGCCGCCGACGTAGAACATCAGCTCGTCCGAGTCGACGTTCGCGTGGTTGTACGGCACCGGCACGGCCAGCGGGTGGTAGTCGACCTTGCGCGGGCAGAACGAGCACACGACGAAGTTCGGGCCCTCGAACGTCTGGTGCACGGGCGGCGGCTGGTGCACGCGGCCGGTGATCGGCTCGAAGTCGCGGATGTTGAACGCCCACGGGTACAGGTGCCCGTCCCAGCCGACGACGTCGAACGGGTGGTTCGCGTAGGTGAACCGGGTGAGCCCCGCCCGGTGCCGCACGAGCACGTCGACGTCGGTCCCGTCGACGAGCAACGGCTCGGAGGGACCGCGGATGTCGCGCTCGCAGTACGGCGAGTGCTCCAGGAACTGGCCGGCCTTCGACAGGTAGCGCTTCGGCGGCCCGATGTGCCCGGTCGCCTCCAGCACCAGCAGCGACATCGGCGACGACGGCACCACCCGGTACGTGCACGAGGTCGGGATCACGACGTAGTCGCCGTCGCCGACCTCCAACGCCCCGTAGATCGTCTCGATGACGCCGGACCCGGTCTGCACGTACAGCAGCTCGTCACCGAACGCGTTGCGGTACAACGGCGACGGCACGGTGGCCACCACGAACCCGATGGTCACGTCCGGGTTGCCGAACAGCTTGCGCCGCCCGGTGACCGCGTCGACCTCGTCGGAGGCCCAGGTCAGGTCCTGCGTCTTGAACGCCCGCGGCTTCAGCGGCAGGTTCGGCGCGACACCGCCGCGCTCGTCCTTCACGGTCTCCGCGTTCACGATCGCGGTCGGCAGGTGCCGGTGGTAGAGCAGGGCCGAGTCGGCCGAGAACCCCTCCACTCCCATGAGCTCTTCCGCGTAGAGCCCACCGTCCGGTTTGCGGAACTGGGTGTGGCGCTTCCGGGGGATCTCCCCGACCTGGCGGTAGTAGGCCATGACGTCTCCGAAACCATCTCTGCGAGCGTTCGACTATCGGACATCTTTGTTCACTTACCGATACCCGGCTAGCGTGTCAGCCGTGTCAAGCGCTGTCGAACTCCGTGCGCCCGGTCCGCGCGGTACTCCGCCCCTGCTCGCGAGGCTCGTGGACGATGCCGCGCTGTTCCCCCCGGGGAACGCGTCGATGCCCGACGCGGTGCGCGGTCACCTCGACGGACGCGTCGGCGAGTGGTCCGGCGTCATGGGCCTCTTCCTCTGCCCCGCCTCCCGTCTCGCCGAGCTCATCACCGAGCTCATCAAGGTCAAGCCACCGAAGCCGATCGCGCTCTCCCTCGTGATCGACACCGGCCTCGGCGGCGTGCCGAAGGCCGTCTCCATCGTCGAGAGCCGCAGCGAGCTCCTGGCACTGCGCATGGTCGAGATGCCCGCACCGTCCGATGTGGACGAGGTGTGGCTCGAACGCGTGTCGGAGTTCGTCCCCGAGGACGTCATCCGCGTGGTCGAACCCCGCCGCGGCGGTGCCGAGTGGCTCGACGGCGTCCGCCGGGTCATCGAGCACGGCAGCTGGCCCAAGCTGCGCTGCGGCGGCCTGAGCACCGAGAACTTCCCGAGCGTCCAGGAGGTCGCCGACTTCCTGTCCGTCGTCAGCGGTGGCGGCGTCGCGTTCAAGGCGACCGCCGGTCTGCACAAGGCCGTCCGCTACACCGACGAGCAGGGCTTCACCCACCACGGCTTCCTGAACCTGCTCGTCGCCACGGCGCGCAGCCTGAGCGGCCGCGACGTCCGCGAGGCCCTCGCGAGCACCGACGCCGAGGCGCTCACCGCCGAGGCCAAGGCGCTCAGCGACCAGGCCGCGCACGCCGTCCGCGGCGTGTTCGCGAGCTACGGCTCGTGCTCGCTCGCCGAACCGATCGCCGACCTCGAGGAGCTTGGACTGCTGTGAGCTGGATCAGCGACCCGAGCTTCACCGAGGACCAGCCGTTCGGACCGCAGACCCTGCCCTACGGCGTCGTCGACGGGGGCGTGGCCGTCCGCGTCGGCGACCGGGCGCTGCTCCTGAAGAGCCTCGCGCTGGGCAAGTGCAGCGAGTTCGTCCAGGGCGACTCGCTCGACCCGCTGCTCGCGGCGGGCCGGCCGATCTGGAGCGTGCTGCGGGCCAAGCTGCGGGAGATCGTGTCGGCGAGCTCCGCCCCCAAGGGCGCCGAGCTCGTCGGCATCGAGACCGCGAAGCTGCCGTTCACCGTCGGCGACTACGTGGACTTCTACTCGAGCAGGCACCACGCCGAGAACGTCGGCCGCATGTTCCGCCCCGACGGCGACGCGCTCACGCCGAACTGGACGCACCTGCCGATCGGCTACCACGGCCGCGCGGGCACGGTGTACGTCTCGGGCACGGACATCAGGCGCCCGAACGGCCAGAAGCGCGGCAGCGAGGGCCCGAAGTTCGGTCCCTCGGAGCGGCTCGACATCGAGGCGGAGGTCGGGTTCGTCTGCGGCGGTCCGCCGGCGGCCGGCGTCTCGACCAGCAGGGCCGCCGAGCACGTCTTCGGCGTCGCGCTGGTCAACGACTGGTCGGCGCGCGACATCCAGGCCTGGGAGTACCAGCCGCTGGGCCCGTTCCTGGCCAAGTCGTTCGCGACGTCGATCGGCGCGTGGATCACGCCGCTGGAGGCCTTCTCGGTCGCCCGCGTCCCCACGCCGCCGCTGCCGAACAAGCTGCACGACTACCTGGCGACGGACCAGCCGTGGGGCCTGGACATCACCATCACGGTCGAGCTGAACGACACGATCGTCTCGCGGCCCCCGTTCCGGGAAATGTCGTGGTCGTTTGTGCAACAGCTCGCCCACATGACGGTGAACGGGGCTACCGTGCGCCCAGGTGATCTGTTCGCCTCCGGCACGGTCTCCGGTCCGGAGAAGGACGAACGCGGCTCGTTCCTCGAGCTCAGCTGGGGTGGCAAGGAACCGTTCAAGCTCGACGACGGCTCCACGAGGTCCTTCCTGGAGGACGGTGACACGGTCAGGCTGACCGCCACCGCTCCCGGTGAGGGCGGTTCCGTGGTCGGTCTCGCCGAGGTGGTGGGCACGATTCGGAGTGCGTGATGGTCGGAGCGACGAAGGAGAGCTCGCTGACCCTGGAACGGGGTCTGGCGCTCCTCCAGGCTGTCGCTGAGGCGGAGTCCGAGGCACCGTCGATCTCGGAGCTCGCCACGGCCATCGGCGCGTCCAGGGCCGCCGTGTACCGGCTCCTCGTCCCGCTCCAGGCGCGCGGTCTCGTGCGCAGGGAGGGGTCGAAGGTCCGGCTGGGCCTGGGCGTGCTGCGCCTGGCCTCGAACGTCCTGCCGCAGCTGCGGATGGCGGCCAACCCGGCGCTGCGCGAGCTGGCGGAGAAGGTCGGCGCCACCGCGCACCTGACCGTCGCGGACGGCGGCGAGGCCCAGGCCGTCGCCGTCGTCGAACCGTCGTGGACGGCTTTCCACGTGGCGTACCGGGTGGGGTCGCGCCACCCCGTGCACCGCGGGGCGGCCGGCAAGGCCATCTCGCAGCCCACCGAGACGTGGGTCGCCTCCGCGGGCGAGCTCCAGCCGAACGCGTTCGGCGTCGCGGCTCCCGTGCGCGGAGTGCCGGGTCTGCGGGCGTCCGTGGGTGTCGTGGCGCTGGAGAAGCTCGACGCGGACATCGTCGGCCCTCACGTCGTGCGTGCGGCCGAAGAAGTGGCAGCGGCCCTCAAATGACGGATGAACGGCTGCGGCGCTGGCGTCTGCTGCTGGGGCCGAGCGCCGAGGAGGTGTCCGAGCTCGGCGAGGACGACCAGCGGCGCGACAACGCGCTCACGGGCCTCTACGGCGGCGGTGGCGACCGCGGCGCAGGGCTCGGTGCCAGCTCGCCGCAGCTGCACCGGTGGCTGGGTGACGTCCGCAAGTACTTCCCCACGTCCGTCGTGCAGGTGATGCAACGGGACGCGATCGACAAGCTCGGTCTCAAGCAGCTCCTGCTCGAACCCGAGCTGCTCGAGTCCGTCGAGCCGGACGTGAACCTGGTCAGCACGTTGCTCCAGCTCTCCCGCGCCATCCCGGCCCGCACCCGCGACACCGCGAAGACCGTGGTGCGCAAGGTGGTCGAGGACATCGAGCGGCGCCTGGCGGACCGGCTGGTCGAGGCCGTGCGCGGCGCCGTCGACCGCTCGAAGCGCACGCACCGGCCGCAGCTGCCGGACGTCGACTGGGCGACCACGATCAAGGCGAACCTCAAGAACTACCAGCCGCAGCACCGGACCGTGATCGTCGAGGACCTGATCGGCCACCGCAGGCGCAGCCGGACCGCGGCGATGCGGGACGTCGTCCTGCTCGTCGACCAGTCCGGTTCGATGGCGGACTCGCTGGTGCACGCGGCGGTGCTCGGCTCGGCGCTCGCGTCCATCCGCTCGATCTCGACGAAGCTCGTCGTGTTCGACACCGAGGTCGCCGACCTGACCGACCAGCTCAGCGACCCGGTCGACCTGCTGTTCAGCGCCCAGCTCGGCGGCGGCACGGACATCAACCGCGCGGTCGCCTACGCCCAGACGCTCATCCGCAGGCCCACCGACACGGTCGTCGTGATCATCAGCGACCTGTACGAGGGCGGCTCGGAGTCGGAGCTCCAGCGCCGCGTCCGCGAACTGGTCGCGAGCGGCGTCACGGTCGTGAACCTGCTGGCGTTGAGCGACTCCGGCACCCCGGCCTACGACCACGAGCTGGCCGCGAAGCTCCACGCGCTGGGCGCACCGGCGTTCGCCTGCACGCCGGACAAGTTCCCCGAACTGCTGGCCGCGGCGCTGCGCAAGGACGACCTCACGCAGTGGGCAGAGGCCGAGGGCATCGCGACGGGCCGCTAGGGCCTGTCCCGTGAGTCCGTTCGATGAGAGTCACGGTCGAGCGTCCCGGAGGCGGTGCCGCCGCGGCGCCCTCATACCGGGCGTATTCGGGTGCTGCGGCGGCGCCGCCTCCGGGGCCCTCGGCCGCGACTGTCGCGGACGAGGCTCACGGGACAGGCCCTAGGCCAGTGCGTCGGCCAGCGCCGTGACGGTCCTGGCCAGCTCCGGCAGCAGCTCGGGCGGGATCTTGTCGAGCACCCGCTTGCGCGCGCTGGCCAGGTGGGCCGGCTGGGCCGCGTGCATCGCCTCCAGCCCCTCGTCGGTGAGGATCGCGTCGTTGCCGCGCGCGTCCTCGCCGTGGCGCTCCTTGAGCACCAGCCCGTGCTTGCCGAGCCCGTCGACGACCCTGGTGATCCGCGACGCCGTGAGCCCGGCCTGAGCGGCGAGCGCGGACATCCGCAGCCGCCGGCCGGGCGCCTCGCTCAACAGCAGCAGCACGGCGAACTCGGTCATCGTCACGCCGGTGCGGGACATGTCGTCCTCCAGCGCGCGGGGCAGCGAGTGCACCAACCGGCCGAGGCTCTGCCAGAGCTCGGTCTCGTCGGAGGACAGCGGGGTGAGTGCGGTCACGCTCACACCTTACTTGCCTGATCAAGCAAAAGGGGGTATTCCTTGCTTAAGCAAGCAAGCTAAGGAGTGAGTTGATGACGTCTCCCGCACCTGCGCCGGAGGGGTTCGAACACGCGTACGCCGAGGTCAACGGCGTGAACATGCACTACGTGATCGGCGGTGAGGGGCCGCTGGTGGTGCTCGTGCACGGCTGGCCGTTCAGCTGGATCGAGTTCCGCGAACTGCTGCCGTTGCTGGCGGCGCGGGGCTTCCGGGTGGTCGCGCCGGACCTGCGCGGGTCCGGCGACTCGTCGATCCCCGACGGGCACTGGACCAAGCAGGACGAGGCCGACGACCTGCACGAGCTGCTGCGCCACCTCGGTGCCGAGAACGCGTTCGTCCTCGGCACCGACGTCGGCACGATGACGGTCCACGCCTGGGCCCAGCGGTACCCGCGGGACGTCACGCGGCTCGTGCTCAGCGAGTGCTTCCTGCCCGGCTTCGGCCTGGAGGAGCACCTGTCGGGTCTGTGGCACTTCGGGTTCCACGCGCAGAGCGAGTTCGCGGCGAAGCTCGTCGAGGGCCGCGAGGAGCAGTACCTGTCGTGGTTCTACCCGCAGATGGTCCGCGGCGGCATCACCGACGACGACCACGCCGACCTGCTGCGCACCCTCACCCGGCCCGGCGGGATGCGCGGCGGGTTCGAGCACTACGCGACGGTCCTGGAGGACGGCCGCAACGCGCGCGCCGGCATCAAGGTCGAGGTCCCGGTGCTCGTGCTGCACGGCGAGTACGGCCTGCCCTCGGACGTGCTGCTCAACGGCGCTCGTGAGGCCGCCACGGACGTCCGCGCCGAGATCATCTCCGACGCCGCCCACACCTACGCCGCCGACAACCCGCACGCCACCGCCGAAGCGCTGACCCGCTTCTTCGCGGCCTGACCCCAGGAGCCGGACCATGCAGATCCTCGTCACCGGAGCCACGGGGTACGCCGGGCGCCGCGTCTCGGCCGCCCTCGCCCGCGCCGGGCACACCGTCCTCGGCCTCACCCGCGACCCCGGCAAAGCCCACGACCTGGTCGTCGACGAGGTCACGCCGGTCGAGGGCGACCTCGCGAAGCCCGACACCTGGCGCGACCACCTCGACGGCACCGACGCCGTCGTGCACCTGGTCATGGACCTCGACGACCCGGCGGGCACCGACCGTGCGTTGTTCACCGAGATCGTGGAGGCCGAGAAGCGCGACGGCCGACGGCGGCACGTCGTCTACACGACCGGCATCTCCTCCTACGGCCGCACCGGCGTGCCGCTGATGGACGAGAACACGCCTGGCAACCCGGACAGCCCGATCGGGTTCCGCTTCGCCCTGGAACGCGAGCTGGCGGCGACCGGCTTGGCGCACACGGTCGTGCGGCCCGGCTTCCTGTACGGCGGCCCGGCGACCACGTCCATGACCGCGCAGTGGTTCGCGGCGGCGGAGGCGGGCGCGCCGGTGTTCTACGGCGACACGGCCAAGCGTTGGAGCTGGGTGCACGTCGACGACCTCGCCGACGCTTACGTCCGCATCCTCGACCGTGGAGCGGAGAACGAGGTGTACGTGGTCGCCGACGACCAGCGCCTGCCCGCGCTGGAGGTCCAACGGATCGCCGTGCGCGCGGCGGGCTTCACCGGCGAGATCCGGCTGGAGCCTGCGGAGGCGGGCGGGTTCATGCAGGTCGCGGCCGACCAGGACGAGCTCGTGTCCAGCGCCAAGGCCCATCGGCTGCTCGGCTGGCGGCCGCGGCACGTCTCGTTCACCGACGCGCCCGAGCGGCACCACCGGGCGTGGGTCAGCGGTCGATCACCCGTCCGCGTGTGAGGAACGCGAGGCCTCGCGTCATCGCCACCACGCGCCCCCGCTCGTCCGGCCCCGCGATCCAGATCCGCCCGGTGTGCCGGACGAGCACGCGCGCCCGTTCCGGCAGCTCCGGCAGCCGCAGGTTCATCTCGGAGTCGGCGACCCGCAGGTAGGCCTGGCGCCCGATCCGCCGACCGGCCACGAAGCTCACCGACACCGGGCGCCACGGGAACCGCTCCACCAGGGCGACCGTGCCGCGTCGGGTGAGGAAGTGCCGCAACCCCGGCGCGGCCAGTTCGAGCACCACCGGCACGGACAGCACGGTGAGCCAGATCCAGCCGATCACCAGCACGACCCCGAGCACCACGAGGGCGAAGAAGATGTGACCGACGGCGCGCCTGTCCGCCCGCGCGAGGCAGGTGTCACTCCACGCCGTGGTCACGTGCACGTCCACTGGCATTTCCCGCTACTTGATCATCGAAACACGCGGGCGGGAATGAGCTGCGGAACACCTCGGAACGTGACCAC
Source organism: Lentzea sp. (assembly GCF_036380075.1). Classification (NCBI taxonomy): domain Bacteria; kingdom Bacillati; phylum Actinomycetota; class Actinomycetes; order Pseudonocardiales; family Pseudonocardiaceae; genus Lentzea; species Lentzea sp. The sequence goes on from NZ_DASVFL010000067.1 coordinate 109,093, forward strand.
GGTGTTGCCCTCGGCATCCGGCCGGACGAACCAGACCCGCCGGTGCCGCGCGATCCTCCCGCGCAGCAAAGGCCCGACGCGCAGGCTCAACAACAATGGCGGCTGCCCCAGGACCACGAGCCGCCCGCCCTCCCACTTCGCGTGCGCGAAAACCCACGGCTCCCCCTCCGGCAGTCGCACCGGCCGCCGCCGCGTCACCGACCACAGGACGGCCGCGGCGAAGAACAACAGGACCAACGCCACCGGTGACGACCACGACCACGCCAGCACCAGGACGAACTGGAGCAGGAAGGCCGCGCCGGCGACCACCGTCCACGTCAGGGCACGACGGCTCGCCCGGTCCAGGCAGTGCCGGGTCCACCGATCGTCGAGCGCCGTCACCTCGGTGGACGGCTTGCTGGGCACGACCACCTGTCCGTCTTACACCTCTTCGTGTGAACCGGGTAGTGAGATGGACGGCTCCGGCGCTTCCGCGAGAACCGAACCTAAGTTAGCCTTGCCTAACCTTCTGAGGAGGTGCAGCGGTGACCGACACCCAGACCAAGCGCCCACCGGCGCCGCACGCCGCCGAGCGCGCCCGCACCATCGCGGCTCGCGGCGGTCAGGCCGCGCTGCTCCCTCAGGCGGGCAACCGCACCAGCCCGCTGTTCCACCACGTGCACCCGTGCGGCACGACGATCCTGCTGCTGCCCGACGAGCACCCGCTGGTCGGGCAGCTCTGGCAGGCGCCGCGCACCGAGGTGACGGCGATGCTGGAGATCGCCGACCAGGCGCCGGTGCCGTTGCGCGAGCCCGTCCGCGGCCTGCTGTGGCTGACGGGCTGGGTCTCGGCGCTCGACGGCCAGGAGGCGCGCGACGAGGTCCTCGCGGTCGCCGACGTGCGGCCCGACCACCGGTTGCTCGACGCCGGGCACGGCGCGTCGGTGCTGCGGCTCACGCCCGCGTCGCTGGTGATCGCGGACGCCGAGGGCACGTCGTCGATCCGGCCGGAGCAGTTCGCGAGCGCCGCGCCGGACCCGTTCTGCCGCAACGAGGACCACTGGCTGCGGCACCTGGAGAGGGCGCACCGCGACGTCGTCGGCCAGCTCGCCCGGCACCTGCCGGAGGAGCTGCGGGACGGGCACGTGCGGCCGCTCGGGCTCGACCGGTTCGGGCTGCGGCTGCGGGTCGAGGCGGAGTGCGACGACCACGACGTGCGGATCGCGTTCTCCAAGCCGGTCAGCACGGCCCAGGAGCTCGCGGCGGAACTGCGCCGGTTGATGGGCTGCCCGTTCCTCGCGCAGAGGTAGCGTCACGCAGGTGATCGAACCTGCGCAGAGTCCGACACCGATCCCCGACGCCGAGAAGCGCGGTTACCAGCTCGAACTGCTGATCGTCTTCAGCATGACGCTCGGGCTGTCCGGCCTGCGCAGCCTGGTGCGGCTGGTCGACAGCCTGCTCCAGCCGACGCCGCTCAACCAGCAGTCGGTCGCGATCAACGTCCCGCAGGCGCGCGCCGACCTGCTGGACCTCGTGGCGCAGCTGCTGGGCGTGCTCCAGCTCGCCGCGTGGGGCGGCATCGGCCTGTACCTGCTGTGGCGCACGGGGATCAAGCTCAGGGTCGTCGGGCTCGACGGCACCCGCAAGCTCGCCGACTCGCTGGGGGCGCTGGGACTGGCCGCGGTCATCGGCATCCCCGGGCTCGGGCTCTACTTCGCCGCCTGGTCGCTCGGGCTGAACCTGGCCGTGCAGCCGTCGACGCTGGACGACCAGTGGTGGATGAGCGTCGCGCTGGTCCTCGCCGCCGCCGGCAACGCGTGGGCGGAGGAGGTGCTCGTCGTCGGGTACCTGATCACCCGCCTCCAGCAGCTCGGCTGGCGGCAGTACACGGCGCTGTTCGCGGCGGCCGTCCTGCGCGGGTCGTACCACCTCTACCAGGGCTTCGGCGGGTTCGTCGGCAACCTCGTCATGGGTCTGGTGTTCGGCTTCTACTGGCAGCGCACGAAGCGCCTGTGGCCGCTCGTCATCGCCCACACGATCCTCGACGTAGTCGCGTTCGTCGGCTACGCAATGTTGCGCGGCAAAGTGAGCTGGTTGCCCTAACGATTCGGCTGTCCGCGTCGAATTGACCCGCGATCCGTTGCCAATTAAGGCTCGCGAGCGGCGATTTGTGCTGTTCAGGGTTACGCTCGCCTGGTGACTGCGCACACGATCTCCGAGACCGAAGCACTCCCGGACGCCGCGCCCCGCGTGGACAGCGAGGTCGGCCCGTTGCGCACGGTGCTGCTGCACCGGCCGGGCAATGAGCTCAAGAGGCTCACCCCGCGCAACAACGACCAGCTGCTCTTCGACGGCGTGCCGTGGGTCGGTCGTGCCCAGGAGGAGCACGACGCGTTCGCCGCGACGCTGACCTCCCGCGGCGTCGAGGTGCTGCTGCTCGGGGACGTGCTGGTGCAGGCGCTGGAGGACCACCGCGCGCGCATCGCGGGCATCCACAGCGCCGTCAACGAGCGCCGCCTCGGCATCGACCTGGCCGACGCGCTGCGCAGCCACCTCACCTCGCTGCCGGCCCCGCAGCTCGCGCAGGTGCTGATGACCGGCATGACGTTCGAGGAGCTGCCCGCGGCCGAGGGCGCGTCGCTGGTGCGCAAGATGCACCTGCCGATCGACTTCGCCGTCGACCCGCTGCCGAACCTGCTGTTCACCCGCGACTCGTCGGTCTGGGTCGGCGACCGGGTGGCCATCACGTCGCTCGCCCTGCCCGCCCGCGACCGCGAGACGACGCTGACCGACCTGATCTACGCCTACCACCCGCGGTTCCGCCGCACGGGCCGCGCGTACGGCGCCCACTCGGCGCCGTTGGAGGGCGGCGACGTGCTACTGCTCGCGCCGGGCGTCATCGCCATCGGCGTCGGGGAGCGCACCACCCCGGCGGGCGCGGAGTCGTTCGCGCGCTCCGCTCTCGCGGACGGTCTCGCGCACACGGTGCTGGCGGTGCCGATCGCGCAGGAACGCGCCACCATGCACCTCGACACCGTCTGCACGATGGTCGACCGCGACGCCGTGGTGATGTACCCGGCGATCAGCGACGCCCTCACCGCCTACCCGCTGCGCGCCGACGGCGACGGCGGCGTGCGCGTGGACGGCCCGGTGCCGTTCCTGGAGGCGGCCGCCGAGGCGATGGGCATCGAACGGCTGCGCGTGATCGACACCGGTCTCGACGTCGTCACGGCCGAGCGCGAGCAGTGGGACGACGGCAACAACACGCTGGCGGTCGGTCCCGGCCTCGTCGTCGCCTACGAGCGCAACGTCGAGACGAACGCGCGGCTGGAGGACGCCGGCGTCGAGGTGCTGCGCATCGCCGGGTCGGAGCTGGGTTCCGGCCGCGGCGGTCCCCGGTGCATGTCGTGCCCGATCGACCGCGCGCCATTGGTGTGATTCTTAGGAGCGCCTAACCTTTGTTCGGATCACCTTTCCGAACAAAGGTTAGCTTTTCCTTGAATGCAACTGCCGCTGATTTGGGTTAATGTACTCCGCATGGCCTCGAACGTGAAGAAGATCCTGTCCGGCAACAAGTCGAAGTTCCACGAGCTCCTGCAGGCCCAGGTGGGCAACGAGTTCTCGGCTTCGCAGCAGTACATCGCACTCGCCGTGTGGTTCGACAACGAGGACCTGCCGCGTCTCGCGTCGCACTTCTACAAGCAGTCCCTCGAAGAGCGCAACCACGCGATGATGATCGTGAAGTTCCTGATGGACAACGACATCGCGGTCACCATTCCCGGCGCCGAGGTGCCGATCAACGAGTTCAAGTCGCCGCGCGACCTCGTCGACCTCGCGTTGCGCCAGGAGCAGCAGGTCACCGACCAGATCGTGGCTCTCGCGAAGGCCGCCCGCGAGGAGGGCGACTACATCGGTGAGCAGTTCCTGCAGTGGTTCCTGAAGGAGCAGGTCGAGGAGGTCTCGTCGATGAAGACGCTCCTCACCGTCATGGACCGCGCGGAAGGCAACATGTTCTACGTGGAGACGTTCCTCACGCGCGAAACCGTGGGCGACGAAGGCGGCGACTCCAGCGCTCCGACCGCCGCCGGTGGCGCGCTCTGAGCTTTTCCTCCGCACAGTCGAGTGCCTGATCTCGAGGCCCGCCTCCACTCCCGGGAGGCGGGCCTTTTCAGTTGTTGAGACGTGCCGCCTGACGCGTCAGGTGTTCTCGCTCGGCTAGGTTCAACGCTTTTCGCGACGCCTCGGCGTAGAGCCGCGCGGCCGTTCGCCGGTCGCCGTCCCGTTCGTGGAGGTAAGCGGCGACGGCCGAATAGCGGGGCAATGTCTCGTCGAGTCCGGCCAAGGCCTTCAACCCGGCCCGCGGCCCGTCCGCCTCGCCCACGGCCACCGCGCGGTTGAGCCGGACGACGGGGCTGTCGGTCAGCTCCAGCAGCTCGTCGTACCACTCGACGATCTGCACCCAGTCCGTCTCCTCGGCCGCGGGGGCGTCGGCGTGCAGTGCCGCGATGGCCGCCTGCGCCTGGAACTCGCCCAGCCGGTCCTGCGCGAGCGCCGCCTGGAGGACCTCGACGCCCTCGGCAATGAGCGTCGTGTCCCACCTGCCGCGGTCCTGCTCGGCCAGCGGCACGAGCGCGCCGTCGTCCGTCGTCCTGGAAGCGCGCCGGGCGTGGTGCAGCAGCATGAGCGCGAGCAGGCCGGCCACCTCGGGGTGGTCGACCACAGCCGCGAGCTGCCGGGTGATCCTGATCGCCTCGGCGGCGAGGTCGACGTCGCCGGAGTAGCCCTCGTTGAAGACGAGGTAGAGCACGCGCAGCACCGTCGCGACGTCGCCGGGCCGGTCGAACCGCACGTCGCCGACGGTCTTCTTGGCCCGGCTGATCCGCTGGGCCATCGTCGCCTCCGGCACCAGGTAGGCCTGGGCGATCTGGCGCGTGGTCAGTCCGCCGACCGCCCTCAGCGTGAGCGCGACGGCGGACGACGGCGTCAGCGACGGGTGTGCGCAGAGGAAGTAGAGCCGCAGAGTGTCGTCCGACTCCTGCGCGGGCCCCGGCTCCGGCTCGGTGTCGACGAGGTCCTCGCGGCGCTTGCGCGCGGTGTCGGCTCTCGTCGCGTCGAGGAACTTGCGCCAGGCCGCGGTGACCAGCCAGCCCTTCGGGTCACGCGGTGGATCGGCCGGCCACACGCGCACGGCCTCGACCAGCGCGTCCTGCACGGCGTCCTCGGCCGCCGCGAAGTCGGCTCCGCGGCGGACGAGGACACCGATGACGCCGGGAGTCAGACTCCGGAGCAGGGCTTCGTCGATCATTCGGTGATCGTCGGCGCGTGCCCGTAGAACGGCCGGAGCTCCAGCCACTCGTGGATGGGCAGGCCGCCCTTGCCCGGCGCCGCCGACAGCTCCCCCGCGAGCTCGACGGCCCGCTCGTAGCTGTCGACATCGATGATCATCCAGCCGGCGATGAGGTCCTTCGTCTCCGCGAACGGCCCGTCGGTGACCGGCGGCCTGCCCTCACCGTCGTAGCGGACCCAGGTGCCCTCCTGCGCGAGCGCCTGCTCGCCGACGAACTCGCCGCGGTCCCGCAGCCGGTCGGCGAAGTCGTTCATGTACTTGATGTGGGCGCTGATCTCGTCCTGGGACCACTGGTCCATCGGCACGTCGTTCACCGCCGCCGGGGCGCCGCGGTAGTGCTTGAGCAGCAGGTACTTGGCCATCTCCGGTGTCTCCCTCTGTGCGGTCCGGCCCATCATGGCCGGTCTTCACAGCGGGGACGGAGCGGGAACCGGGTTCTCGACACGCTGCCCGGAACTTTCTCCGGAACGGTCACAACGCGGCCATCGCGCAGATACCGGAGCGGTACTCGGTGGCGTCGGGGTGGGCGCGCCGCACGTCGCCGGCCGTCGACCCGACGCGATGCCCTTCGACGTCTTCGCCTCTGCCGGGAGCGAGATCCGGACCACGCCGTACTTCTTCGAGATAGCGCTCCTCTCACCCGCCCAGCAGTCGACGAAGTCCTCGCCGATGTCGGCCGCGGTCAGGACACGGCGGCGGCGAGAGCGAGCTTGGTCGAGTTCTTCATTTCGGTTCCCCCGGAAAAGACTTGCGGATTCGAGAAAGAAAGGACGCCGAAGCCCCGCCGCACCCCCAAGGACGGCGGGACTTCGACAAGATCGTTTGGTCAGGCTCCGGGACAGTCCTGGTCGGCGAGGCGCATGCGAGCGGCGGTGACCACCGTGCCGTCGCTGTCGAAGACGTACGCCCACCTGGGCGTCGCCGTCATCTGCACCACGAGCTCGGAGCCGTTCTCCGTCGCGCCGGGGTAGGCGGCTTTCAGCTCGGCGACCGTCGAACCGGCCCCGATGTTCTTCGACGTCCTCGCGGTGCTCGGCATCTTGATCCGCACGATCCCCCTGGCCGGCGAGATCAGGACGGCGTCGGAGTCGAGGTTCGTCTGCATGGCATAGGGCCTGCACGCCGACCCGGTGGCCTCACCGGGGTTGGTGAGCGACCCGGTCTTCAGCGCGTTCTCCTCCGACATCCCCAGCGCGAGCTTGCCCCAGACGCCGGGCGAGCCCTCCTTCGGAGGCGTGGACGTGGTGCTCGGCCTGCTGGACTTCGGCGTCGAGGAGCCGCCCTGCGTGGTGCCCTGCGAGCCCGTCGGCGGGTCGACCGTCACGGTCACCGTCTGGGTGTAGGTGCTGACCGACGGCGGCGGGGTCGTCGTCGCCGCCGAGGACGAGGTCGGCATCAGCGGGCCCGCCGAGTCGTCCTCCGACGGCCGCAGCTGGGTCAGCCCCACCCCGGCGCCGATCAGGGCGACGATGGCGAACGTGCCGGCCGTGGCGGCGCGGCGGCGCCTGCGGCGGTTCGCGCCCCGCACCACGGAGTCGGTGGCGTCCGGTGTGACGTGGACGTCCAGCCGATCGTCGTTGAAGAGCCTGCGCAGCTCGTCGTCGATGTCGTCCACGGGTCAGTCCTTTCCCAGGCGTGTTCGAAGACTCGCCATCGCCTTGCTGCTCTGGCTCTTGACGGTGCCGCACGAGATCCCGAGCGCGTCCGCGATCTCGGCCTCGCTGAGGTTCTCGTAGTAGCGCAGCACGATCACCGCGCGCTGCCGCGGCGGCAGTTCGCGCAACGCCTGCCAGAGGGGTTCGTTGTCGAGCCTGCTCAGCTCGGGTGCCACGACGCCGCGGTCGGGCAGGTCGGCCACGAGGTTCTCGCGCCGGCGGCGGCGCCAGATGCTGATGTGCGTGTTCGCCATGGCCCTGCGGACGTACGCGAGCGGGTCGTCACCCTTGCGCTGCACGGCCACCCAGCGCGAACCGACCTTCTCCAGCACCGACTGAACGAGGTCGGCCGCGTCGTGCGGGTTGCCGGTCAGCGCGTGCCCGTACCGCAGGAGTCCGGGCATCGACATGCGCACGAACTCAGCGAAATCCCCCACGGTTTCCGCTCTTCCCCCGCCGCGTTCGGCGGCCCAATCCAACTGCAGCACCGCCGTCACGGCACGCCCCCTCCCCGGGAGCCCCCACCGGCTCCGAGGAGTTCACGTCTGACCGTGCGTGACGGTTGCCTTACCGAATCACAGAACGGCAACGACTTCCGGCAGTGCGAACGACCCGTCCGGAAGGCACGGGAAGTCGTGCACCTCGACGACCGCACTGACCGGGATCGGCCCGTAGACGTGCGGGAACCACAGCGGCGAGTCCGCCACCGCCTCCCACCGGACGGGCACCCCGAGCCGTGCCGGGTCGACGACGAGCAGCAGCAACCCGCTCTGCCCGTGGAAGAACTTCCCCGCCGTCACGTGCACGACGCCCCGGTCGGAGCAGTGGACGAAGTCCTCGCCCACCGCGGGTGTGATGGAGCCGGCCGACTGGGCAGCGTCCCAGCCGGCCGTCGTGATGATGTGCAGCAGCACTTGTCCACAGCTCCTTGTGGACAACCCTGTGGACAACGTCGCTCAGGGTTGCCTCGGGGGTCAGCGCAGCGTGATCTGACGGCCCCGCAGGCCCTCGCGGGCCCGGCGCTCGGCGTCGTTGAGCTGCTCGTCCGACGCCAGGGCCTCCTGCAGGCGCTTGCCCAGCGCCTCTGCCGGGTCGGCCCACTCGCGGGCGTGCATCTCGCGGTCGAGGTCCCACACCGGCACCAGCAGGCCGTGCGCGCGGAACGAGCCCGCGTAGCGCGAGCCCTCGCCCAGGTCCAGCTCGCCGCGGGCGGCCAGGCGGGCCATCGCGGACAGCAGCTTCTCCTCGGGCTCGGGGCGGACCCAGCGCAGGTGCGCCTTGTCGCCCGCGTCGACCCAGTACGCGGCCTTCACGCCGGGGGCGTCGAGGCGCTCGGTCGGCAGGATCGCGGCGTTCGCGCGCTCCAGCGACAGCGCCACGTCACCGGTGGGCTCGGTGCCCTCCGGCATCCACCAGATGAAGTCGGCGTGCAGCGTCGGCACGATCTCGGCCTCGGGGTCGAGCAGGTCCTGGAGCCGGCCGGGGTTGTCGCCGTTGTCCGGTCCGACCACGGCGAGCACCTCGCCGGTCTTAGCCTGCTGAGCCCACTGCAGCGCCCGCGCCAGGTCACGGCTGATGTCGCCGGAGCGCGTCTGCACCTGCAGACCGACGAACGGCACGTCGTCGCCGCGGATCAGACCGGCGGCGGCCATCGGCAGCACGGTGGCGAGGGTGACCTCGCGGCCGTCCTTGACCGGCAGCTTCGCGACGGCCGACGGCACGAACTCGCGCAGCGCGATCAGCTCGCACTCGGCGGCCAGGCCCTCGAACGGACGGGACACGATCACGTCGGTCGCGCCGCCGGGAGCTCCGTGGCAGGCCTTGTAGCGCTTGCCGGAGCCGCACGGGCAGGGCTGCTTCGGGTTGATCCCGTCCTTCGGTGCGTCCTTGACCGCGGTCCGCTTGGCCACCTTGGCCCTCCTCGTGCTCAGGCGTGTCAGGTGGCCAAGTTAGCCGTCAGCAGGCGGCGGGTGTTCGCCGGGGCGTTCGTCGCGAGGTAGCGGACCCCCAGGTCACGGCACAGGGCGACGTCCTCGGCGCTGTCCACCGTCCAGACGTACGTCTCGTGACCCGCGCGCCTCGCCCGATCGACGTACCCGTGGTCGTTGCGCAGCGCGTGCACACCGGGCCCGGTGTAATCGGCGAACGACGGCAGAGCGCCGGCGCGGTACCGGCCGAGGCGGTCGAGCAGCAGCACCGTGCGGATGTCCGGCGCCTGCTCGCGGAACGCCTTCACGGCCGTCGGCGAGAACGACATCATGACGATCTGGCTGTCGAGGTCGTGCCTCTTCAACGCCTCGACGAGCTTGCGTTCGACGTCGTTGCGGTACCGGACCGGGTGCTTGGTCTCGATGAAGAGCTGCACGTTCGTGCCCTTGACCAGCTCCAGCAGGTCGTCGAGCACGAGCAGTTCGGCGGCGTGTCCGTGGCGGTGCCAGCTGCCGTAGTCGTGCTTGCGCAGCTCTTCGAGTGTGAGCGCGCTGACCGTGCCGCGGCCGTTGGACGTGCGTGAGAGCGTGCGGTCGTGCACACACACGATCTCGCCGTCGCGCGACAGGCGGATGTCGCACTCCAGCCCTTCCGCGCCCTCCGCCAGGGCGAGCTCGTATGCCCCGATCGTGTGCTCGGGACGGTCGGTGGACGCACCGCGGTGCGCGACGATCGCAGGCAGCTGCACATCAGAAACGATAGTTGCCGCACAACAATTTGAGTCATCAATCAAATTGACGTGGACGAAACGCGGATCGCGACTTACCGTCCCGCCTTGTGACGTTCGACCAGCGCGATCCCGCGTTCATCGCCGACCCGTACCCGGCCTTCGCCGCCCTGCGCGAAGCCGGTGAGGTGCATCACCACGAGCAGATGGGCGTCGCCGTCGCCGTCTCGCACGCCGCCTGCTCCGCCGTGCTGCGGCACCGGTCGCTGGGCCGCATCTGGTCGGACGTGAAGCCGGTCGAGCAGTTCATGGCGTTCAACCTCCTGCACCGCAACTCGTTGCTGGAGAACGAGCCGCCCACGCACACCCGACTGCGCCGCCTGGTCGCCGCCGCGTTCGGCCGCGGCCACGTCGAGCGCCTGCGCCCGTGGGTCGCCGACCTGGCCGACCGCCTCGTCGACGACCTGGTCGTGGAGATCAAGGACACCGGCCGGTCCGACCTGCTCGCCCACGTCGCCGCGCCGCTGCCGGTCGAGGTGATCGCCGAGCTGCTGGGCGTGCCGGGCCAGGACCGCCACCTGCTCCAGCCGTGGTCGAACGCCATCGTGAAGATGTACGAGTACGGCCTCCCGCCCGAGCAGCAGGCAGCCGCCGAACGCGCCGCCGCCGAGTTCGTCGCCTACCTGCGCGAACTGGTCGCGCTGCGGCGCGTCTCGCCCGGCACGGACCTCGTCTCCGACCTCGTCGCCGTGACGGACACGGACGGCGCGCGACTCACCGAGGACGAGCTCGTCGCCACAGCCGTGCTGTTGCTGATGGCCGGCCACGAGGCGACGGTCAACGTCATCGGCAACGGCGTCTACGCCCTGATGCAGCACCGTTCGCAGTGGGAGCGCCTCTCCCCCGAACTGATGCCCACGGCCGTGGAGGAGCTCATCCGCTACGACTCGCCGTTGCAGCTCTTCGAACGCACCGCCACCGAACGCGTCGAGGTCGCCGGTCACGTCATCGAGCCCGGCGAGAAGATCGCCGCCCTGCTCGGCGCCGCCGCCCGCGACCCGCTGGTGTTCGAGAACCCCGACGCGCTCGACGTCGGCCGGGAGAAGAACCAGCACCTCGGCTTCGGCATGGGCATCCACTACTGCCTGGGCGCGCCGCTGGCCCGCATCGAGGTGGAGGCGGCGCTGTCGTCGTTGCACCGCAAGCTCCCCGGCGCCGTGCTGGCCGAGGAGCCCGAGCGCAGGGCGGAGTTCGTGATCCGCGGCCTGCACTCGCTGCCGCTCGCCACCGACTAGCGCGCCGGGTACTTACGGGGCAGCTGGAAACCGCGCTCCTTCAGGACTTCGCGCAGCCGGTCCGGGTAGTCGGTGATCAGGCCATCGACCCCGGCGTCGATCACCTCGTGCATCCGCGGCACCTCGTCGACGGTCCAGGGGACGACGGCGAGTCCGTGCCGGTGGGCGTCGGCGACCAGCTCCTTCGTGGTCATCGTGTGCACCGGCGACAGCGTCTTGGCACCGAAGGACTTCACCGCCTTCGCAACGCTGCCGCCGAAGTCCGCCAGTTCGAGAC
>NZ_DASVFL010000068.1:0-33644 GCF_036380075.1 Lentzea sp.
CGGCTTGGTTGCCGGGGGCCTTTTGCGTTGGGCGTCTTGTGGGATTGGGCCGGGCGGGGTTCCAGCGTGCTCCTGTTGCGTTGTCCCTGTGCCTGTCCCAGCGTGGTCGTGCACCTCGGACGAATGACCGGGGTGCATCGCCGCTGACGCGTCGATAGCGATTGGGGCTTGACTTCGGGGCCCTTGCGAGGTGCTGTGGTCGGCCGGAAAACGGCCGGACGCTTCGCGACCGGCCGAGCCCGAAAGGGGTAGCACCTCGCACCCAAAGTCAAGCCCCAATCGCACAAGAACGGGTGGGTTCACCGGCTCTAAGCGGCGGAAGGAAAAGACGGCTCGCCTTCGGCTTCGCTTGGAAGTGCGGGGGTCTTGTCGGCTCGCCTTCGGCTTCGCGGTTGGTTGGTGCCTGCCAGCTGTTGTGAGAGAGAAGGGGAGGGCGTCCCCTGCGGGCGCCCTCCTCTTCCGTTCTGCCAGCCGGAGACCTAGCTGATTTCGAAGCTGTCGCCGTACACCTTCCACTTCAGCGGCGTTTTCAGGTCGAAGTTGCCGGCCTTCAGCCACACGCGCTGGGCCGTTTCGATGCGCGAGACGTCCTCGTGGGCCGCTTCCTGCTTCATGGCCCACACGCGGGCGTCCATGAAGGCGTTCAGCCACGTGGTTTCGTTGCCGCCCTGCGACGGCGGCTTGGCCTTGCCCAGGGCGCGCTTGCGGATGTTGCTGAAGCTCGTCTTGTCGCCACCGTCGCCGTGCACGACGATCGCGTCGTAGTAGGCGAACTGGCCCAGGGCCCGCACGCCGTCGGCCTTGCCCTGTGCCACCGCGGGGTTGAAGTACACGCGGTCCCGTTCGGACTCCTGCGCCGCCTTGAAGACGGAGTCCTTGGCCGCGGTCTTCCAGTCCTTGGTGAAGTTCGGGTCCAGGCCCGAGTGCGAGTCGGTGCCGTCCACCTTGCGCAGTGCGGGGAGGTACTTCTCCAGCACGTTGCCCGGCTTGCGCGACTTGTAGAGCTCGACCAGGTCGAGCATGTCGCCGGTGCCGCTGCAGAAACCGATGATGCCCGCGGTGTAGCCGCGGCCGTCGTCGATGTCCTCGATGTAGCCGAACTGGGCCTTCCAGTCCGTCGAGGAGTTCTCCGCGCTGGACACGATCTGCATCGCGATGTCCTTGAGGCGCGGTTCGTCGAGGTTGGCCGCCGAGGCGGTACCGACCGTGGTGGTGATCAGCGCGGCGCACGTGAGGAGTGCGGCCGCGATGCGTCCAGTGAGTTTCACGAAGTTCCCTCCGGGGCAGGGATTGTGGGGTCCCGGGCGGCGTGGGAGCAACGGTAAGGGGTTCAGACCTTTATTGGCAAGAGTCTTTACTAATTCGCGAAACGGACATAAGGCAAGAGGAGTGCAATCCGGCGGAAACGCTTGTGGTGCACACGCTTCCGCCGGATCGGGGGTCAGCTGGTCTCAGCCGCGCACTTCGTGTCGTTCGGGCGCCGGCCGCCGAGCAGGTACTCGGTGACCTTGTCGTCGGCGCACTTGTTCTTGGCGATCACGTAGGAGCCGTGGCCGCCGTGGTCGACGGTGATCATCGCGGCCCTGTCGCCGAACGCGCGGCGCGTCGTCAGGGCGCCGGCCAGCGGCGTCGCCGGGTCGCGTTCGTTCTGCACCATCAGCACGTTGTGCGGGCCCTTGTCGGAGGGCAGGACCTGCTTCTGCGCCGGCTTCGGGAAGAACGCGCACGGCTGGATGTTCGCCGCCGCGGCGCCGAACATCGGGTGGCGGACGCGGTCGATCGCGACGTTGCGCTCGTAGGTCCGCACCGAGGAAGGCCACTCGGAGTCGCCGCAGATCACGTTGAGGCGGCCCGAGATCAGGCTTTCGACGCGGGAGATGTCCGGGATCTCGATGGGCGGCAACGGCTGGTCGGCGTCCAGCGCTCGCCACTGCGCGGCCATCTTCGCGAACGACGCGTCACCGGTGGAGTACAGGCCGCTGAACACCAGCATCCGGAACTGCTGACCGGTGAGGCCCTCCACGGACGGCTTGCGGTCCAGCCGGCCGGCGAGGTCGAAGTACTTGGCGCGCACCTGGTCCGGGGTGGTGCCCAGGCCGTACTCGGGGTGGGCCGCCGCCCACTTCGCGAAGTCCGGGAACGTGTCCTCGACGCCGCGGCCCATCAGCCGGCCGCCCTCGACGTCCCACCCGGTCGCGGGCAGGTTGCTGTCGATCACGACGCGGTCCGCGGTCCTCGGGTGCAGCGTGGCGTAGACCGAACCCAGGTAGCTGCCGTACGAGTAGCCGAGGAACGACGCCTTCCGCTCACCGAGGGCGGCCCGGACGCTGTCCAGGTCGTGGGCGATGTTCCTGGTCGTGTTGTGCGGCAGCGCGTCCGCGGTGGAGGACCGCAGGCACTGCTGTGCGATCTTCTTCGTCTCCTCGGCCCACGCGCGCACGTCCGACGGCTTCACGGCGTACGGCGGCACGCTGCCCGTCGCCTGCTGCTGCTCGGTCAGATCGCACGTCGACGGCGAGCTGTAGCCGAGCCCGCGCGGGTCCATGCCGATCACGTCGTAGGCGTCCAGCACGCTCTGCGGCAGACCGATGGCCTTGAGCACGAACGGGAACGTCAGCCCCTCGCTCGGCCCGCCGGGGTTGGTCAGCAGGATCCCCTTGCGCTTCGCCGGGTTCTTGCTGGCCAGCCGCGAGATCATCACCTCGGTCCTGCGGCCCTCGGGCTCGCGGTAGTCGAGCGGCACGCTGAGCGTCCCGCACTCCAGGTCCTGCAACGCCACGTCGGCCGGACACGCCACCCAGTTCACCTTCGTGACCGGCGCTGCCGACGACGCCCCCGGCGCCGCCACCAGTGCTGCTGCGGCGGCGGTCACGACCGCGGCCAGCGACAACGTTTTTCGCATTCGCAAATACCTCCCCGACGACGCACCCTCGCGGTACGCCGGAACTGTGGAACGTCAGCCGTTCATGCGGACGAGAACGTCCAGCTGGGCCTTGTGGTAGAGCTCGGCGATCGTCTTGACGATCGTCTGCGCCACGAACTTGTCGCTGTGCGGCGAAGCACCCCGCACGCGCGTCGGATCCGGGAACGCGGCCTGCATCTCCCGCACCAGGGGGTCGACGCGCATGCGGTCGGCCAGGTCCTGGCGGGTCTCCTCGTCCGCGTCCTCCGGCAGCTCGTCGAACTCCACGAGCACGGGCACCCTCGCGTACGTCTTGAGCACCTCGGCGTACGACGACAGCGCGTCCGGCGTGAGCAGCTGGGCCATCACGACGGTGAACGCGCGGTCCTGCGGTGACAGGTCCGTGTGCGCGAGCGTCGCCGCGATCTCCGGCGGCAGGTCGGTCGGCGCCTCCTGCCGCAGGATCACCGCGATCTCGCCGCGCACCCGCTGCAGCCGTTCGACCGTCGCGGCCAGCTCGGCGTCGAGCTCGCGCAACGCCTCACCGGGGTGCTCGTCCCCGTCCCCGAGGCCGGCGATCTGCGTGAGCGACAACCCGAGGTCGGTGAGGCGCTTGATCCGCAGCACCCGCACCAGGTGCGTCACGCCGTAGCTCTTGTAGCCGTTCGCCTTCCGCCCGGGCTCCGGCAGCAACCCCACGTCGTGGTAGTGCCGGATCGTGCGCAACGTCGTGCCGGCGAGCTCGGCCAGCTGACTGGTGCTCCACCCCACGACGTCCCCTTCCACTCGGTCTGACACCACCCAGTGGAAACCATGCCGCTGCGGCACGGTCAAGGCGGCCGGAAAGGTTCAGACGAAGGTCGGCGGCACGATCTACTTTCGTCGCAAACAAAAGGCTCCCGGTCGAGACGACCGGGAGCCGATTGCTGTCCAGTTGGGACTTACAGGAACTGACCACCGCGGGTGACGGCGCCGTAGGCGTCCACGATGCCGTGGCCGTAGAAGCCGTTGAACTTCGCGTCACCCTCGCAGGTGGCGTCGAACTCCGGCGTGCGGCCGACGTTGACGTACGACACGGTGCGCGGGTTCGGGCAGGCGCGCTGCGTCGCGGTCTTGTAGAGCACCTTCTCGACCTTGTCGGGGTCGAGGGTCAGGCCGGGACGGCCCTTGTCCTTCTTGCCGTACTGGCTGACGATCAGCGCGGCGACACCGGCGGCGTGCGGGGCGGCCATCGAGGTGCCCTGCAGGTACTGGTAGTAGCCGACCTTGTCGCCCTGCACGGCCTTCTTCACGCCCGCGGCCAGGCCGTCGGGGGTGATCTCGCCGGCCTCGTCGATCGCGCCCTCGGCGAGAGCGACGTTGCGCGGGTAGGTGGACAGGATCAGGTTCTCGTTGGTGCGGTACCACGGCGTGCCGAGGCCGTCGCGGAAGTAGCCGCCGGGAGCCGAGACCGCGGTCTGCTCGAGGCCGTAGTTCGAGTAGTCGGCCTTGGCGGTCGACGGGCCGAGAGCGGACACCGAGATCACGTGGTCGCCCTCGGTGGGCAGGTTGAGGCAGGTCGCGTTGTCGATCGGACGCGGACGCGCGTGACCCGGCGGGTAGTTCGGGCTGACGGTGTCCGTGCGCGGCTTGCCGAGGTCCTCGTGGTTGTTGCCACCGGCACCGATCAGCGTGACGCCCTTGCGGTGCGCGTAGTTCAGCGCGCGCTGCACGGACGCGATGACCGTGCGCTGCTCCAGCTGCTCCTCGGCCGAGGCTGTGGGGTCGTTGGCGCAGTTCATGTACCACGGGTCGACGTAGAACGACATGTTGATGACGTCGAGGCCGATGTCGGCGCCGTAGGTCAGGGCGTCGACGACGGGCTGGAGGAAGAACGAGCCCGCGTCCTGGCCGCCGCGGATGTTCACGAGCGACACGTTCGGCGCGACACCGGAGATGCCGAAGCCGTTGGCCGCGGCACCGATGGTGCCCGCGACGTGCGTGCCGTGGCCGCCGTCGTCCCAGTTGGCCGGGTCGACGCAGCCGCGGAACTCGCACGGGCCGTCGAACACGCCGCCGTCGGCGTCGTTCGGGATGTCGATGGTGAAGTTGCGCGAGAGCTCGTTGTTGAAGTTCGGCGCGATGTCCGGGTGGGAACCGTCCACACCGGTGTCGAGGATTCCGACGTACACGCGCTTGTCACCGGCCTGCTTGGCCCGCGCGATGTTGGAGCGAACGAGGTTCAGGCCCCACAGGTCGCCGTCGAGCGGGTCCATGCCCGCGGTCGACCCCTGCTGGGCGGGAGCCTTGTTCGGCTTCTCGCTCTTGTTCTCCTTCTCGACGTTCTCCCGCTTGACCTTGTCGGCCTTGGGTGTGTGGCCGATCGGCTTGGACCGAGCGGCACCGACGACCTCGCTGGACGCCGAGACCTTCTCCACGAACCCGTTCGCGGGCGCCTTGACGGTCAGCAGGCCCACGGCGTCGTTGCTCCGCACGACCTCGCCACCCGCCTTGCGCACGGCGTCGATCGCGAAGTCGCGGTTGCCAGGGCTTTCCAGCAGGACGGTGTACTCCGTGTCCTTCTGCTGCCCCGAAACCGAGGCCGGCGCTGCCCCCGCCGCCGAAGTGCCCGCGGCGACCAGCGACACCGTCGCCGCCACCGCCATCACGGTTCTGCGCGTTCTCACCTAGCTGTCTCCTCACACCCGGTCAGGGCTGGATCCACCACCACGGGCAGCCCCCGATCGCCACCCGAGTCCGACACACTCGCACGAAATCGCGCCCGGCATCAGCGCCTTTCGTACGGAATCGAACTGTAGTCGATCGGCAGCGGAGGGTGACGTTATAGGAAGGAATCTTGACTTGTTGATATTTTGAGGATGGACTTCGCGCTTATGCGAAGACGGGTAATGGCAACGTCGGCATGCCTGCTCTTTCTGCTCTCTGCCTGCGGTGATGCGGACAAGGGTGCTCTGACGCTGCCTTCGCGTGGTCCCAAACCAATCGTCGGAGTAATCCTTCCCGACCAAACGAGCTCCTCTCGCTGGGAGGAGCAGGATCGTCCTCTCCTGACACAGGCCTTCAACTACGCGGACATCGAACCGTTCATCGAGAACGCGAACGGCGACGAGAAGAAGTTCCTCGAGATCGCCGAGGAGATGATCCGCCGCAAGGTGAAGGTCCTGGTGACCACGCCGCTGTCACCGGCGGGTGGTCTCGCCGTGCAGAAGAAGGCGAAAGACGCGGGCATTCCCGTCATCGACTACGACCGCCTGACACTCGGTGGCCAGGCGGAGTACTACGTGAGCTTCGACGGCGTGAACGTCGGCCAGCTGCAGGCCGAGGGAATGCTGGGCTGCCTCGGGGAGAGACCGGGCGCCCAGGTCGTCGAGATGGAGGGCGCGCCGACCGACCACAACGCCACCCTGTTCGCGCAGGGGCACAAGTCGGTGCTGGGTCCCAAGTACGAGAGCGGTGCTCTCAAGCTCGTGAAGACCCAGTCGGTGGAGGGGTGGAAACCCGACATCGGCGGCCCGCTGTTCGAACAGATCCTGAACGGCAACGGCGGCAAGGTCGACGCCGTCGTCGCGGGCAACGACGGAATCGCGGGCGCGGTCATCGAGGTGCTCAGGAAGAAGAACCTCGCGGGCAAGGTGCCGGTCACCGGTCAGGACGCCACTGTGGAGGGTCTGCAGGCCATCCTGCGCGGCGAACAGTGCATGACGGTCTACAAGCCGGTGCGCGACGAGGCGGAGGCGGTCGCGAGGCTCGCCATCGCGGTCGCCAGGGGTGACCTGGACGGTGCCGACGACCTCGCCACCGGCAACCTGCGGGACCCGGTGGCGCGGCGCGACATCAAGTCCGTGCTGCTCGGTGCCACGTTGATCAAGAAGGACAGCGTCCGGCGGCTCGTCACCGAGGGCGTCGTCAAGGCGCAGGAGCTGTGCACCGCCGATCTCGCGTCGGTGTGTGCGAGTCAGGACATCGTCGCGGGCTGAGTTCGTGAGCGTTACCGGAGGGCGTTCGGGACCGGTCGTCGAAAACCGATCTTGAACGCCCTTCGCCCGTTCGTGCCCGTTGTGCCTCTCGCGCGGAATCGAGGGGTAGTCGACCGGCGCCGGACAGTGACGTTATGAGAAGAAATCTTGACTTAACAAGATTCAGGCGTTGGACTCCGCGTTTATGCGAAGACGGGTAATGGCATCGTCGGCGTGCCTGCTCTTTCTCCTGACCGCCTGTGGTGACGCAGGTCAGGGCACTCCGACGCTGCCGGCGCGCGGGCCCAAACCGATCGTCGGGGTAATCCTCCCCGACCGGACGACTTCCGCGCGCTGGGAAGAACAAGATCGCCCACTGCTGACCCAGGCGTTCAACTACGCGGACATCGAACCTTTCATGGACAACGCGGAAGGCGACGAGGCGAAGTTCGCCCGGATCGCCGACGAGATGATCCGCCGCAAGGTGAAGGTCCTGATGATCACGCCGTTGTCGGCGGCGGGCGGCATCGCGGTCCAGAAGAAGGCGAAGGCCGCGAACATCCCGGTCATCGACTACGACCGCGTGACGCTCGGCGGCCAGGCGGAGTACCACGTGGGCTTCGACAGCGTGAACGTCGGCCAGCTCCAGGCCGACGGTCTGCTCAGCTGCCTCGGCGAGAAGTCAGGCGCCCAGATCATCGAGATCGAGGGCGCGCCGACCGACCACAACGCCACCCTCTTCACGCAGGGCCAGAAGTCGAGGCTGTCGGCGAAGTACGACAGCGGCGCGCTCAGGCTCGTGAAGACCCAGGCCGTCGCCGAGTGGGACAACGTCCTCGGTGGACAGCTGTTCGAGGAGATCCTGAACGGCAACGGCGGCAAGGTCGACGGCGTGGTCGCGGCCAACGACGGCCTCGCCGGCGCGGTCATCGAGGTGCTCAAGAAGAAGAACCTCGCGGGCAAGGTCCCGGTCACCGGTCAGGACGCCACGATCGAGGGCCTGCGGGCCGTCCTGCGCGGCGAGCAGTGCAACACCGTCTACAAGCCGGTGCGCGACGAGGCGGAGGCCGCGGCCAGGCTGGCCATCGCGGTCGCCCGCGGTGACCTGGAGGGTGCCGACGACCTCGCCACCGGCAACCTGCGGGACCCGGTCGCGCGGCGCGACATCAAGTCGGTGCTGCTCGGCGCGACGCTGATCAAGAAGGACACCGTCAGGACCCTCGTCACCGAGGGGATCGTCAAGCCGCAGGAGCTCTGCGCGGGCGACCTCGCGGCGGCGTGCGCCGGTCAGGACATCCTCGGCGGCTGAGACCCGGACCGGTGGCGGGCACGACGAGGTGCCCCCACCGGTCCGGCACGCCTGCTCAGTCGGGCAGGTCGTGCCGGCCGGAGATGAACTCCTGGACGGCGATCTTGGCGCGGATGATGGGCTGCCGGATCCGCGCCTCCCTGCGGTAGGCCCGCGTGAGCTTGCGCGAGCCCTCCGGGTAGCGCCAGCGCGCCCACGGCGAGCCCGGCCTGGCCAGCCGCACCGCCCCCACGGCCGGCACCACCGGCACGAGCAGGCCCAGCAGCCCGGTCCAGATCTTGCCCTTGAGCAGCGCCACGATCGCGAGGCACAGGTTCACGCCGATCGCGATGACCCGCAGCGTGAACGTGTCCGTCGGCGTCGTGTCCGGGTTGAGCTGGAGCACCTCGTCGTAGCCCAGCGGCCGGGCGCCGAGCAGGAACGTGCCGGTCAGGCCCACGGCGAGGAAGACGGCGTCGACCGAGAGCCGGCCGGCCTTCGTCCAGTACACGTCCCTCAGGTGCAGGATCAGCGCGAACTCGTCCAGCACGAGAGCCGCGCCCACACCGACCACCGCCGCGGCCGCGCACCGGGCGCCGTAGAGGTCGTCCGGGATGATCAGGCTGCTCACGCTGGACAGGAGCAGCAGCACCGTGCCGAACACGACGTGGTGCACGTGCGTGTCGCCGTGGACGATGTTGCGCGGCCACCAGCGCACCTTGGCCCTGATCATGCGCACGCTGATGCGGATGAACACGAACGTGGTCACCAAGCCGATGAAGAAGAAGAGCAGTCGTTCGCTGCCGGTCAAGCACAGCCCCCTGGGGTCAACGACCCACCAGGTTACCTGTTGTCGTTGACGTTCCCGTGGACCTTGCCGATCTGGAACACGGTTCCGCGCACGGTGCCGGTGAGGCTGTTCGTGATCACGTCACCGCCTCCGGAGGGCGGGCGGGACGGGGTGTCCGCGAGGTGCTCGCGGGCGATCGCGTGCAGTCCGCTCCGCACGTCTGGAGCCACTTCTGCCTTGATCGACAAGGTCGTCTGCTCGGGCACGCGACACCTCCGAGAAGGTCGTTCGGGTCCTCACGTTAGCAGTGAAATTGATGGCTCGACTGGAGGCGGGGAGCCGTGGTTGACTGTCCATGGTCGTACGTTTTCGTGTTCGTGGTACCACGCTCGCGCAAAACGAGGTCGCGAGCGTGAGGGTTCTCCAGGTTCCGGAGAAGTCGCTGTTCCGACTTGACCCGGTGGTCGCGAACGCGATCCGGCACCTGTGGAGGAGAAGTAGCAAGATGGCAGTACAGGGCACCGTCAAGTGGTTCAACGCGGAGAAGGGCTTCGGCTTCATCTCCCCCGACAACGGTGGCGCCGACGTGTTCGTCCACTACTCCGAGATCCAGATGAACGGCTACAAGGCTCTCGAGGAGAACCAGCGGGTCGAGTTCGAGATCGGTCAGGGCCAGAAGGGCCCGCAGGCCCAGGGCGTCCGCGCCGTCTGAGTCCGACCGGTCAGCACATCTGATCTGACGTCGAAGCCGTCTGTCCTGTATCGGACAGGCGGCTTCGCCGCGTCTTGTGCTCCCTCGAACACCGTCAGTAGCTTCGCCGCATGGGGAAACTGGTCGTAGCCGCGCTGTTGCTCTTCGTGGCCGGGTGCTCCGGCGGCTCCGAGGCGGTTCCCGGTGGCGGGAGCAAGCTCGACGCGCTGCTCGCCAAGGCACCCGTCCACGCGGGCCAGGTCACCCCCGGCTCCGCTGTCGACCGCATCCGGCAGCGCGGGAAGCTGTTGGTCGGCGGCTCCCAGGACGCCCCGCTGCTGTCCCAGCTCGACCCGGTCAGCGGCGAGCTCACCGGGTTCGACGCCTACCTGGGCAAGCTCCTCGCGCGGTACCTCGTGGGCAAGCCGGAGACCGAGCTGCTCAGCGCGACCTCCGAGACGCGCGAACCGTTGCTGTCCAACGGCACGGTCGACGTGGTCATCCAGACCTACACGATCACGCCCGCCCGCCGGGAGCGTGTGTCGTTCGCCGGCCCGTACTACCGGTCCGGCCAGTCGATCGCCGTGCGCAAGGGCACGTCCGGCATCGCCGAGCCCGCCGACCTGGCCGGCAGGACCGTGATCGTGGGGGCGAACACGCCGGGCGTCAAGGCGGTGCGCGACGCGGCCCCGACGGCCGAGGTCGTCGAGTTCGGCTCCGACCCCGAGTGCCTGACCGCGCTGAAGCAGGGCCGCGGCGAGGCCTACGTGCAGGACCAGGCGATCCTCGTCGCCGACGCGTCCAAGGACGACGAGCTCCAGCTCGTCGGCGAGCCGTTCACCGAGGACCTCTACGGCATCGGCATCAAGCACGGCGACGCCGAGTTCACGAAGGTCGTGAACGACTGGCTGCGCCAGATCGGCGAGTCCGGGCTGTGGCAGGAGGTCTGGAAGCAGACGATCGGCACCGTGGTCGCGGGAGACGCGCCGACGCCACCCGCGATCGACTCATGAGCCTTGTCCTCGAAGGCTTCCTGAACACCGTCGCCCTGACCCTGCTGTCGTTCGCCGGGGCGGTGCTCGTCGGGGTGCCGGTGGCCGTGCTGCGGATCGTGCCCGTGCCGTTGCTGCGGGCCGTGGGCGCGGTCTATGTGGAGGTGTGGCGCAACGTCCCGCTGCTGGCCTGGCTGGTGCTGTTCGTGTTCGGGCTGCCGGAGGTGGGCGTGACGATGCCGCTCTTCTGGACGGCGTGCGTCGCGATCGCGCTGTACGAGGCGGCTTTCGTCGCGGAGGCGCTGCGGTCCGGTGTCCACTCGGTGGCCTCCGGGCAAGGCGAGGCCGCGCGGGCGCTGGGGCTGTCGTTCCGGCAGTCGTTGCGGCACGTGATCCTGCCGCAGGCGGGCAAGCGCGTCGTGCAGCCGTTGGCGAACATCGCGATCGCGCTGACCATGGCGACGGCACTGGCCGGGGTCGTCGGCGTGGTGGACATGACCCGTGCGGCGCAACGGATCAACCTGGAGCTCGCCCAGCCGTTGCTGGTCTTCACCGGTGTCGGTCTCTGCTACCTGGTGATGGCGGCCGGGATCGGGTTCGGGGCGCGGGCGCTGGAACGGCGGCTGGCCTGATGTTCGACGCTCCCGGTCCTCGTGGCCGCCGCCGGATCCTGTGGGTCTCGGTGGTGTCCGCGGTCGTGCTGCTGGGGCTGGTGGTGCTGGGGCTGCGGCAGTTCGCGGCCGGCGGCGAGCTGGACGCCACCCGGTGGAGGCCGTACCTGACCTGGCCCGTGTGGCGCTATCTGCTCGGAGGTCTGTGGTCGACGGTGGTGGCGGCGTGCGCGACGGGGATGCTGGCGATGGCGGGCGGGTTGCTGCTCGCGTTGCGGCCCAACCGGTTCACGCGCGGCTACGCCGAGGTCGTTCGCACCATTCCGGTGCTGCTGCTCGTGTACGTCATGCTGTTCGTGCTGCCGTCGTTCGGCGTGAACCTGCCGTTGTTCTGGAAGCTCGTGGTGCCGCTGGCGTTGTCGCACGCGGCGTCCTACGCGGTGATCTTCCGGGCCGGGGTGGAGTCCGTCGACCCCGGTCAGCGCGAGGCGGGGCTGTCGCTGGGCATGGCGGACGGCGTGGTGACGCGGTTCGTGGTGCTGCCGCAGGCCG
Source organism: Lentzea sp. (assembly GCF_036380075.1). Taxonomy (NCBI): domain Bacteria; kingdom Bacillati; phylum Actinomycetota; class Actinomycetes; order Pseudonocardiales; family Pseudonocardiaceae; genus Lentzea; species Lentzea sp. The sequence continues at coordinate 11,783 of NZ_DASVFL010000068.1, forward strand.
TGCGGCACATGACGCCGTTGCTCGTCACCCAGGCCGTCAGCCTGCTCAAGGACACCTCGCTGGGGTACGTCGTGTCCTACACCGAGCTGCTGTTCAACGGACGGGTGCTCGCGAGCTACAACGGCCTGCTGATCCAGACGTTCCTCGTCGTCGCGTTCGTCTACCTCGTGGTCAACCTGGGACTGTCCCGGTTGGCGCACCGGCTGGAGGCTTCCCGTGCCCGCACTGCTCGCTGAGGTCACCCGGTCCGGCTTCGTGGAGAGCCTGCACCACGGCAGCGTCCTCGGGCTGCTGCCGTCCGGCGACGTCGGCGTCTCCGTGGGCGCCGTGGAGGACCTGGTGCTGCCGCGGTCGTGCCTGAAACCGTTCCAGGCGCTCGCGTGCCTGTCCGCGGGAGCGCCGCTGACGGGTCCGGCGCTGGCGATCGCGGCCGGGTCGCACACGGGGGAGAACCGGCACGCCGAGCTGGTGGTGCAGCTGATGGGCGGGCTGCCGTTGGGGCTGCTGCGGTGTCCTGCCTCCTGGCCGGAGGACGAGGAGACGCGGCGACGGCTGAGCGAACCGTCACGGGTGCGGATGAACTGCTCCGGCAAGCACGCGGCGATGCTGGCGGCGTGCGTGGCGTCGCGGTGGCCGACGCAGACCTATCTGGAGCCCGCGCACCCGTTGCAGCAGCTGGTGTTGCGGACGGTCGAGGAACTGTCCCACGAGGCCGTCGCCCACACGGCGGTCGACGGGTGCGGCGCGCCGGTGTTCGGGTTGTCGTTGCACGGCTTGGCGCGTGCGATGCAGGGGTTGGCGCGGACACCCGTCGCCGACGCCATGCGCGGTTTTCCCGAGTACGTCGGGGGAACCGGGCACGTGAACACCTCCGTGATGCGGCTGCTGCCCGGCGTGGTGGCGAAGGGCGGTGCCGAGGGCGTGCTCGTGCTGGCGACGGCGGCGGGGCACGCCGTGGCGGTGAAGGTGCTCGACGGCAACCCCCGCGCCACCACCGCCATCGGGCTCACGGCGCTGGCGGCGCTGGGGTTCGACGTGTCCCCGGCGGAGGAGCACCTGTCCGTGCCGGTGCTCGGCGGCGGTCAGGTGGTCGGCGAGGTCCGGGTGGTGTTCCAGCGGCCCTAGAACTCGGCTGGCACGTCGATCATGCCGAGCTGCGACATCACGGTCGCGGTGTCGCCGTAGATCCGTTGGCAGACCAGGACGTCCTTGTCGAAGAGGAAGAAACCGACCATCCGCACCTTGAAGGCGCGGCCGGTCACCTCCTCCCCGGTGAGGCTGCCGAGGTGCGTGCCCTGGAGCTCGAACTCGACGATCACGGCGTCGTCGGCGTGGTGGACGTCGACGACCTTGGTGAGCTGGTCGGGGAACGCCGCGCGGGTGCGCTGCCAGTACGCGCGGACGTCGTCCACCCCGTCGAGGACCTGACCGGACGCCATGATCTCGTAGCGCGGGCTGGGGAACGTGGTCAGGGAGGTGTCGAAGTCGTGGTCGTTCTGCGACTCCATGTGCTCCAGGACGATCGCCTCGCGCAGCGCTCTGAGCGCCTTGGACTCGGTCATGCCGACGGATCCTCCTGCGTACGCCGTACGTCGCAGGGAAGTTACTCCACGCCGCACGGTCTTCGCCAGTGCCCGGCAGCCGCAGGTCAGGCCGACCGGCAGGTGATCCTGAGGTCACCCCAGTCGGCGTGGTCGTAGGCGTTGCCGTTGCCGCCGTCCCTCACGACCAGCCGCACGACGACGGCCTGCGAGACGTCCGCCGCCAGCGGTCTCGCGGCGTCGGTGGCCGTGACCGGGCCGCTGTCGTGGACCAGCCTGCCGTCCGCCCAGACCTCGTAGCTCACGAGGCTCGCCGGGTCGGCCTTCCGGTCGTCGATGCCGACGGTCGCGGTCACCGCTGAGCAGTTGCCGCCGGTGTAGTACTCGATCTGCGCGGGGGCGTGGGTGCCGAGGCCCTTCGCGAACACCGTGCCGCGGATGGTGATCGGGCCGCCGTCACCCGCCGCCGTCTCGCCGTTGGTGGCGTCGACCTCGACCGGACCCCAGCCGTTGGTGCCGCGCAACCACTTCAGGTCGCTGACGAACTGGTCGCCCTTCGGCGCCGCGCCCGGCACGTAGGCCTCGACGGAATGCTTCCGGTGCACGGGAGCGCGTTCGTTCGGGCTGTGGAAGGTGAAGCTCGCCTCGATCGGGAAGCGGCCCTCCACCGCGTCGGCGGGAACCTGCACCTGCCAGGTGGTGGTGAACGCCTTCTGTCCCGATAGGACGGCGGTGGAGCTCGGTGTGGTGGCCTTCGCCGTCCAGCCGCGGGGAACGCCCAGCCGGGCCCGGACCCCGCTGACCGGCAGGCGGCCGTCGTTGGTCACCGAGGTCGTGTAGGTGACGGACCGGCCGGGTGGCGCGATCGGCAGGGCGCCGGGGTAGAGGAGCTCGCCGGACGCGGCCGTGGTGACGGCCGGCGGGTAGCGGTACCAGTCGTTCGCGGCGCTCACCCGGAACATGGCAGAGCCGTGCGGGGGCAGTGCCGCGGTGATCGAACCCGCGGTGTGCGTGGTGGTCTTCGCCCAGAGGTCGCGGACCCTGTACCCGGTGGCGTTGCCCAAACCCAGCTCCGCCGCCGTGACGGACGTGGTGACGGGGCTGTCGTTCTCGTTGAACAGCAGGACGGCCCGGTCGCCGCCGCTGAGCGGTTTCACGAGCACGTGGGTGCCGCCGTCGTTCCTGACGACCTTGCCCTGGACGCCGAGCGCGTCCTGGTCGACGGCGATGACCTCGCGGTTCTCCAGGATCGCGAACGTCTCCGGCGTGGCCTTGCGCAGGTCGGAGCCGATCAGCAGCGGTGCGGCCATGATCGCCCAGAGGCTGAAGTGGCTGCGGTACTCGACGTCGGTCATGCCGCCGTTGCCGACCTCCAGCATGTCCGGGTCGTTCCAGTGGCCGGGGCCCGCGTGCCGGTCGAGCTCCATGTTGCGCTTGGCGATCGACAGCATGGAGTCCCAGCTGTCGCTGATGTCACCGGTGGTGCGCCACAGGTGGCCGACGTCGCGCGCCCACTCCCACGGCTTGTTCTCGCCCCACTCGCAGATGCTGAACACGATCTCGCGGCCGGTGGCCTCCAGCGCGTCGCGCATCTTCGTGTAGCGGTACCTCGCGTCGACGCCCTGGTTGTTGCAGTTGTCGTACTTGAGGTAGTCGACGCCCCAGCTCGCGAACAGCCGGGCGTCCTGCTCCTCGTGGTCCAGGCCGCCGGGGAAGCCGTCGCTGTCACAGGTCTTGGTGCCCGCGCTGGTGTAGAGGCCGAACTTCAGGCCCTTGCCGTGCACGTAGTCGGCGACGTGCTTGATGCCGTTGGGGAACCGCGCCGGGTCCGGGACGAGGTCGCCGCCGCCGTCGCGGTCGGGCAACGCCCAGCAGTCGTCGATGTTGACGTACTGGTAGCCGGCGTCCTTCAGGCCCTTGGCGACGAAGAGGTCGGCGATGCCCTTGACCATCGCCTCGTCGAACTCGTCACGGCAGTGCGTGCTGTTCCAGTTGTTGAAGCCCATCGGCGGTGTGAGGGCGAGGCCGTCGTCCTTGCGCACGTGCTGCGCCTGGGCGGCCGGGGGGACGAGCACGCCGGCGGTGATGAGGACTGCCACCGCCGCCGTGCGCCACTTCGATCTGCGTTGATCCACGTGCACGCGCTCCTCGTGACAAGGGACTCGTCAGGCGGCGGCGGTCGTGCTCAAGACAGAACAAGTTCGAACACGATCAGACACATGGAAGCGCTCGGCGCGGGTGGGCGTCAAGAGGCCATCGGGTTCTCCCGGCGCCCACCCGTGCGGTCAGGGGCGCATCTCGTACTGGCCGGAGAGACTCGAGACCTGCTGCCAGACGGCGTCGAAGCGGGCCTGGTCGGCGTGCGGCTTGCGGATCTGGGCGAGCGCCCACCGCTGCTGGGCCTCGGTGCTGCTCGCCTTGCCGTGCAGCGCGGTCGCGTAGCCGGCGAAGTCGCGGACCAGGACGTCGAAGACCTGGTCGAGCACGTTCGGGTCCGCGTTCGTGATCTTGGCCTGCTCCAGCACCAGCTGGCCGTAGACGACCAGGGTGAAGAGGTGGCCGAGGTTCAGCAGGAAGTCGAGGTCCTTCTGCTGGGCCTCGTCGGGCGCGGCGGTGGCGAGGAGCGTCTTGACCGCCTTGGCCTGCTCGTGGAACAGCGCGACGTTGGGCAGGTGGGCGTGCTCGGCGTAGACCGGCTCCCAGTCGTGGAACTGGATCTTGCCGAGGCCGCGGGCCGGGCCCTGGTGCCAGAAGAAGTCGTCGTCGCTCGCGTCGTGGCGGGTCGGGACCTCGTCGTAGGCCTGGGGGTTGAAGAAGTAGTTCGGCATGAACTTCAGCACCAGCGCGAGGTTCACGTGCACGGTGCCCTCGAGCTTCGGCAGCGCGCGGATGTCCGCCGTGGCGCGGGTGAAGTAGGTGTCCTTCTCGAAGCCCTTGGCGGCGATGACGTCCCAGAGCAGGTCGATGACGTGCTCGCCCTCGCTCGTGACCTTCATCTTGGTGATGGGGTTGAAGAGCAGGTAGCGGCGGTCGTCCTCGTTCGCCGACCGGAAGTAGTCGACGGCGCGGTCTGAGAACAGCTTCATCGCGGCGAGGCGGGCGTAGGCGTCGACGAAGTTCTGCCGCACGTGCGGGAAGTCCGTGACCGGGTTGCCGTAGAGGATCCGGTTGTGGGCGTGGGTGATCGCCTCGTGGAACGAGTGCTCGCAGATGCCGATGGTCGCCGTGCAGAGGTTGAACTTGCCGACGTTGACGGTGTTCAGCGCGGCGGAGAAGGCGTCGGGGCCGCGGTGGAGGATGTCGGCGTCGGTCAGCGGGTAGTCCTCGAGGCGGAACTCGCTGACGAACATCTGGCTGTCGACGACGTTCTTGACCAGCTTGAAGTTCTCGTGCCGGCTGTCGACGGCGAAGAAGAGGTAGTCGTCGCCCTCCTTGCCGAAGACGCTGACCATGCCGGCGACGTTGCCGTTGCCGATGTAGTACTTGCCGCCGTTGGCCACGTAACCGTTCTCGGTCCTCGTGACGATCATGTCGGTGTTGTAGACGTCGGCGCCGTGCTCCTTCTCGGAGAGGCCGAACGCGAACACCGCGCCTGAGTCGAGCAGCGCGGCCGCCTTCTGCTTGGCCTCCTCGTTGCCGCTCATCCAGATCGGGCCGAGGCCGAGGACCGTGACCTGCCAGGCGTACCAGTACTGCAGGCCGTAGAAGCCGAGCACCTCGCTGAACGCGGCGTTGCGGGCGGCGTCCCAGCGCTTCGTGCCGTCGACGCTCGCCGGCGTGCAGAAGGTGGCGAAGAGCTTCTCCCGCTTCACGAAGTCGAGGAACTCCGCGTACCAGACCTTGTCCTGCGCGTCGGCGATGAGCTGCCGCTTGCCGCGAGTCTCGAACCAGTCGACGGTCGCCTTGAGCAGGCGGCGGGTCTCGTCGTCGAGATGGGCCGGGTCGTAGTGGTTCGGGTCGAGCAGCACGGGGCGCCTCCTTCTGGTCTCCGCCGGACGCTACCAGTGAGTAACTTGCGGGTCTACGTGGGGTTTCTCGCGTGCGCGGAAATTGTCGGACCCCCGGCGTAACGTGCTCCGCATCACACCTTTCTCGTGAGGAGGCTGCGTTGCGATGACGGTGGTCGTGGCGATCGGGACGCGCAAGGGGCTGTGGCTCGCGCGCAGTGAGGACCGGGTGACGTGGGAGGTCGACGGACCGCACCACGCGATGCAGGAGGTGTACGCGGTCGCGTTCGACACCCGCTCCGGCGTGCGGCTGCTGGCGGGCGTGGCCTCGCCGCACTTCGGTCCCGGCGTGTCCATCTCGGACGACCTCGGTGCCACCTGGGAGGAGTCGTCGTCGCCCCCGATCGCGTTCCCGGTGGAGGACGCGGCGCTGGAACGCGTGTGGCAGCTCCAACCGGCCCCGGCCTCGCAACCGGGCGTGGTCTGGGCGGGCACCCAGCCGTCCGCGCTGTTCAAGTCCCTGGACGGCGGCCGTTCGTTCGAGTTCGTCGAGGGCCTCTGGAACCACCCGCACCGCCCGGAGTGGGAGGCGGGCTTCGGCGGCCAGGCCGTCCACACGATCGTCCCGGACCCGGCCGACCCGGACCGAGTGCTGGTGGCGATGTCGACCGGCGGCGTCTACCGCACCGCCGACGGCGGCAAGTCCTGGGAGGCCCGCAACAAGGGCATCAAGGCCTACTTCTTCCCGGACCCGTGGCCGGAGTTCGGCCAGTGCGTCCATAAGGTCGCGCAACACCCGGCGTCGCCGTCCCGCTTCTACGCCCAGAACCACCACGGCGTGTACCGCAGCGACGACGGCGGCGACACCTGGCAGTCCATCGCCGACGGCCTGCCCACCGACTTCGGCTTCACGATGGTCGTCCACCCGCACGACCCGGACACGATCTTCACGTTCCCGATCGAGGCCGACGGCCGCCGCTTCCCGCCGGAGGGCAAGTGCCGCGTCTACCGCTCCCGGGACGCGGGCGCCTCGTGGCAGGCCCTGGGCTCGGGCCTGCCGGACAACTTCTGGACGGCCGTGATGAGGGACGCCATGTGCACCGACACCGCACCCGTCCCCGGCGTCTACTTCGGCTCCCGCTCGGGCGAGGTCTACGCGAGCCCCGACGAGGGCGAGACCTGGCACCGGGTGGCCGCCCACCTGCCGGACGTGATGTCGGTGCGAGCGGCGGTGATCCCCACGTGAGGGTGACGGTCCTGATACCGGGCGTCCTGAGGGGCGTGACCGACGGCCGGCCGTCCGTCACCGTGGATGTCCCCGACCCACCCACCCTGGGCGCGGCCCTGGACGTCCTCGCCGGCACCTACCCGGGCCTCGACCGCCGCCTGCGAGACGAACGCGCGGCCCTGCGCCGCTACGTGAACTTCTACGTCAACGGCGAGGAGTGCCGCCGCCTCTCGGGCCCGGCCACGCCGTTACCGGCGGGCGCGGAGATCCAGATCCTGCCCTCGGTGGCAGGGGGCTGACGGCTTGGGCCGGGGCCGGGGTGCCCCGGCCGCTGTCTGGGTGAGGCCGCTGCCTGGGTGAGGCCGCGGGCCGTCAGGGCCGGGATGCGCCGACCGGGGATGGCGGCGCACCCCGGCTCGGGTGGCTGTGCGCCGCGCCCCTCAGTCGGCCGTCCCGGTCTCGAACCTCAAGCGGCCGGCCCGTTCACGAACCTCGGCCCAGCCGCCACCGTCCGCACGTCCCACCGCAGGCCGCCTCTCCGACGCTGGCTGAGGGCCCCACTCACGCCATTCGGCGAACCCGGCCCGCTCCGTCGCCCAGCCATCCAGCCGCGGCCGCCCGCCGGTGCAGCCGCCCTCAACTCGCTTGCCAGCCGCCCAGCACCCTCCGGGCCTGTCTGCCTGCCAGCGTTGCCAGCCCTACCTTGCCTGCCAGCTGCTCTGCCGACCGGCCACCACCATTGGCTACCCACCCCGCCTGCTAACCCCTTGCCGCCAGCGGTACCGCCGCGCCTGCCCTGCTGTCCTGCCGGCTACCTACCTCCGCCGACCCACCAGCCGTGCCTCACGCCCGCCACCTTGCCCGCTGACGCCGCCCCCACCTCGGCTGCCAGCCCTTTGCCGCCCAGCGGTCCCGCCGTTCACCCGCCCGCGCGTCCTCTGTCGTCCCCACCCCGCGAACCGCCCCCCCGCCCTCGGACCTCAGCAGTGGGCGAAGTCGTCCAGCAGCCCCGAAGCCACCTCCACGTCCGGGCTCAGCTGCCGGTCCGCCATGTCCGGGTTCAGCTTCGCCTCCGCCGCCTCGAACGCCGCCCGCAACGCCGGCGTCTCCGGCGTCACCCCGCGCAGGCGCAGGGCCCGCACGGCCGCCACCACCTCGCACGCCAGCACCAGCCGGAACGCGCCCAGCGACCGCAGCGCCTGCGACGCCGACTGGAACGCGAAGCTCGAGTTCTCCTCCTGGCCGCGCGACACCACGGCGTTGCCGATGCTCGCGGGCTCGGCCAGGGTCCTGACCTCGGCCAGCGCGGAGTTGGCGCTGTACTCCAGGATCATCACGCCCGAGCTGCCGCGCACGCCCTCCGCCAGGAACGGGCGCAGGCCCGTGAAGTTCGGCTCGACCAGGGTGGCCAGACGCGCGGTCGACAGGTGGCCGGTGTGCAGCATCGACAGGCGCAGCCGGTCCAGGGCCTGGCCCAGATAGGCACTGTGGAAGGCGCCGTGGTGGTAGGCGGCGTCGTCGGACGGGCCGAAGTGGTCGGCGACGATCAGCGGGTTCTCGGCGGCGGCGTTGAACTCCACGTCCAGGACGCGGCCCAGGTCGGTGGCGGCGTCGACGGCCGGGCCGTGGATCTGCGGGAAGCAGCGGTAGCCGAACGGGTCCTGGATGCGGGCCGGCGGGCGCGCGGGCTCCGCGAGCAGGCGGCGCATCTCCGCCGCCACCGCCACCTGGCCTGGGTGGGGGCGGCCCAGGTGCACGCGTTCGTCGTAGGCCTCGACGGCGCCGTCGACGGCCAGGAACGACAGGGCGGCCACCACGTGCGTGGCCTTCAGCAGCTGGTGCGCGTCCTGCCAGGCCAGGCCCGCCATGCCGATGGTCAGGGCGTTGCTGCTGATCAACGCCAGCGCGTCGCCCGAGTCGAGCTCGATCGGGTCCGGGGTCTGCGTCGAGCCGAGCCAGTAGCGCTCGCCGAGCAGGGTCAGGCCCGTCTCGGCCAGGGCGGTCAGGTCGCCGGTGCCGATGGCGCCGTACTCGTGGACACCGGGGTAGCAGCTGCTGTTCAGGGCCGCGAGCAACGCGTCGGCGACGGCCGGGCGCACCCCCGCGCCGCCGGCCAAGAGCTGGTTGAGGCGCACCACCATCATGGCGCGCACCTGCTCCTCGGGGAGCATGCCGCCGAGGCCGCCGGCGTGGCTGCGCAGCAGGCGCAGACCGTGCTCGGCCCAGCCCTCGGTGCTGATGATCTGGTCGCGGTTCGCGCCGACGCCGGTCGTGCGGCCGTAGACCTGTCGTCGCACCACGAGCCGCTGGCTGGCGTGCCACGATGCTTCGAGCCGTGCGAGGCCGTCGGTGTGCAGGGCCACCGGAGCGTGGTACCTCGCCACGCGCACCACGTCGTCGGCGCCGAGGGACTGACCGTCCAGCACGACAGGGGAGTCTTCGACCATGGCGCCAATGTGAGCACATAGGGTTCAGAGGTGCTCGTACTGCATGGCCTGTGCACGACCGACGGTGTTCTCGCGCTGTGGGCCGAGGACGCCAGGCTGCCCGCACGCAGCGAGAGCGCGCGTCGTGACGCACCGCATCCGTTCGCCGCGACGGCCGAGTCGCTCGCGGAAGCGCTCGGGGTGGAAAGCGTCAAGACGACCACACGGGCGTTGTTGCTGCCGTCGTTCGCGTCCGGGCCGATGGCGTCACCGGAGCTGGTGCGCGACCCGTTGACGGCGGGACGGGCGCAGCGCGGCAAGGTGCAGCTGAGGCAGTGGGGCGTCCCCACGGTCCGGCTCGACGGCACGGTGGAGCGCGGTTCCGAGGTGCGGCTGAGCGACTCCGCGCGGTTCGTGTTCGACGTCGCCGGGTTCGCCGCCGATCTCGTCGACCGCGGGCGCGTGCTGCCGTCGGTCGCGCCGGACCAGGCCGTCGCGCGGTGGGTGCCGGTGCTGTCGGGAACGGACTCGGCGCGGTTCGCGGCGTTGCAGACCGCGATGCCACCCGCATGCCGGTGCGAGGAGATCGCCGGCGACCCTGCTGAGCTGGTGCGCGCGGCGCTGACGACCGCCGTCGACAAGCAGGTGCGCGGCCGGTTGACCGGCACGGACCTCGTGCCGAGACGACGTGGCCGCGTCACGACGGCGGAGGCGTGGCTCGCCGCGCTCACCGGGGAGCCCGTGTTCGACGCGGACCCGGTGGAGCTCTACGAGCTGCGCGAGAAGCTCGGCCGGTGGCATGACAGCGCGGGCGACGAGAGCCCGGTGCGCACGTGCTTCCGGCTGCGTTCGCCGGAGCAGCGCGAAGCGGACGAGTGGGCCGTCGAGTTCCTGCTCCAGGCCGTCGACGAGCCGAGCGTGCTGGTGCCCGCGCACCAGGTGTGGTTCGCGGACGACGGGGTGCTGCGCCGCTGGATCCCCGCGCCGCAGGAGCACCTGCTGGCCGACCTGGGGCGCGCGAGCAAGCTGCACCCGGACCTCGACGAGGCGTTGCGCGAGTCGCACCCGGCCGAGCTGGAGGTCGGCGCGGAGGGCGCCTACCGGTTCCTGACGGCGGCGCCCGTGCTGGCGCAGGCCGGGTTCGGCGTGCTGCTGCCGTCGTGGTGGCAGCAGCGGACGAAGCTGGGCCTCAAGCTCACGACGAAGAGCCGCGGCACGGCCGGGACCGTCGCCAAGGAGAGCGAGATCGGCCTGAAGTCCATCGTGGACTACAGGTGGGAGCTCGCCCTCGGCGAGGACGCGCTCACCGACGCCGAACTCGCCGAGCTCGCGAGGGCGAAGGTGCCGCTCGTGAAGGTGCGCGGCCAGTGGGTGCAGGTCGACCAGAAGCGACTGGCCGCGGGACTCGCGTTCCTCAAACGAGGTGGCGGCCAGATGACCGCCGCCGAGGTGATGCTCCACAGTGGACTGACCGGGGAGGACGAGAGCCTGCCGCTCCCGCTGACCTCCGTGGAGGCCGACGGCTGGCTCGGCGACCTGTTGTCCGGCAAGGCCGACGAGCAGCTCGAACCCGTCGAGCCGCCCGCGAACTTCGGCGCCCGGTTGCGCCCGTACCAGCAGCGCGGTCTCGCGTGGCTCGCGTTCCTCGACAAGATCGGCTTGGGTGCCTGCCTGGCCGACGACATGGGGCTCGGCAAGACCGTGCAGCTGCTGGCCCTCGAAGCGCTGAACCGCGCGCACGGCAAGCGGCCGCCGACGTTGCTGATCTGCCCGATGTCGGTGGTCGGCAACTGGCAGCGCGAAGCCGCTCGCTTCACCCCGGAGCTCTCGGTGCACGTGCACCACGGCGCGGACCGCCTCGACGGCGACGCGTTGCGCGAGGCCGTCGAGAGCCACGACCTCGTGCTCACCACGTACGCGCTGGCCGGCCGCGACGCCGACGCGCTCGGCGACCTCACCTGGGACCGCGTGGTGCTGGACGAGGCGCAGAACATCAAGAACAGCGCCACCCGCCAGTCCCAGGCGGTGCGGCAGCTCAAGGCGCGCCACCGCGTCGCGCTCACCGGAACGCCCGTCGAGAACCGCCTGGCCGAGCTGTGGTCGATCATGGACTTCGCGAACCCCGGCGTGCTCGGCACGATCAACACGTTCCGCGCGCGCTTCGCCGTCCCCGTCGAGCGCCACAACGACCAGGACGCCGCCGCCCGCCTGCGCAAGATCACGAACCCGTTCGTGCTGCGCCGGCTGAAGACCGACCCGCGCATCATCGGCGACCTGCCCGACAAGGTCGAGATGCGCCAGCTCTGCAACCTCACCACCGAGCAGGCGTCGCTCTACCAGGCCGTCGTGAACGACATGCTGGAGAAGATCGAGGAAGCGGAGGGCATCGGCCGCAAGGGCTTGGTGCTCGCGACGATGTCGAAGCTCAAGCAGGTCTGCAACCACCCGGCGCACTTCCTCGGCGACGGCTCGCGCGTCGCCGGTCGCTCCGGCAAGCTCGCGCGGCTGGAGGAGGTGCTGGAGGAAGTGCTCGCCGAGGGCGACAAGGCGTTGTGCTTCACCCAGTTCACCGAGTTCGGCAGCATGCTCGTGCCCTACCTGGCCGCCCGCTTCGACACCGAGGTCATGTTCCTGCACGGCGGCACGAACAAGGCCTCCCGCGACCACATGGTCGAGCGCTTCCAGGACGCCAAGGGCCCGAAGCTCTTCCTGCTGTCCCTGAAAGCCGGCGGCACCGGCCTCAACCTCACCGCCGCCAACCACGTGATCCACCTGGACCGCTGGTGGAACCCGGCCGTCGAGGACCAGGCGACCGACCGCGCGTTCCGCATCGGCCAGCGCCGCAACGTGCAGGTGCGCAAGTTCGTCTGCATCGGCACGCTGGAGGAACGCATCGACGCGATGATCGAGGAGAAGCGCGCGCTGGCCCAGCTCGTCGTCGGAGCGGGCGAGAACTGGCTCACCGACCTGTCCACCGCCCAGCTGCGCGACCTGCTGACGTTGTCCGGGGAGGCCGTCGGTGAGTGAGCACTGGTCCGGCGAACGCCCCCGCTACGGCAAGACCATCAAGGTCGAGCACGGCATCAAGGCGCAGAGCAAACGCGGCGACATCGGCGCCACCTGGTGGTCGCGCCGCTTCATCGAGGTGCTCGAGTCGTTCGGCATGGGCGGTCGTCTGACCCGAGGCCGCACCTACGCGCGCCAGGGCCAGGTGCTGTCGCTGTCGTTGTCCACCAGCATGGTCATCGCGTTGGTGCAGGGCTCGCGCCCCACGCCGTACAAGGCGCGGATCGCGATCAAGTCGTTCACCACGCCCGAGTGGCAGCGCATCGAGCACGCCCTGGCGGGCCAGGCCCTGTACGCGGCCAAGCTGCTGGCCGGCGAGATGCCCGCCGACATCGAGACGCTGTTCGCCTCGCTGGACCTGCGGCTCTTCCCGGCCACGCAGCGCGAGCTGACGATGGACTGCACCTGCCCGGACTGGGAGGTGCCGTGCAAGCACCTCGCCGCCGCCTGCTACCTGCTCGCCGAGTCGTTCGACAACGACCCGTTCGAGATCCTCGCCTGGCGCGGCCGCAGCCGCGAGGACCTCCTCGAACGCCTCCGCACGCTGCGCGGCACCACCCGCACCGCGGTGGCGCGCGAGGAGGCCCCACCGCTGACCCGGTGCCTGGACACGTTCTGGCAGAGGCAGACCGCGACGAGCCTGCCCCTCGGCGACCCGACGGCGGCCGTCCGCCTCGACGCGGTGCTCGACCAGCTCGGCTCCGCGCCGATCACCGTAGGGCGCGAGGACCTCGCCTCCCTGCTGCGCCCGGCGTACCTCGCGCTGGACCGGTCGCCTGGTGAGGACGGCCCCGGCCTCGCGCCCGCGTGATCAGATCGGGCGGAGCCGCTGGAACGGCCGGGAGCGCGGTCCGGTGGCGGGCAGCGGTGTGAGGATTGCTCGCGCACTGCTCGTGGAACCAGGGTGTCGAGGCCTGGGGCCGGCGTGGGATGCCGGAACACGTCGGAGCGCGGCCCGGTAACGACAGTTGTGGGGTACGGATGGCCTCCAGCGGGTGAGGGGTTTCTGAGCTGTGATTCGTGGCTGACAGTGCTGACAGTGGTGTGAGGACTGCTCGTGCGCTGCTCGTTGAACCGGATGCCGCAGGTGTGGCCGCATAGGCGGTAGGAACCGCCTGTATATAGACAGCCTGGGTCGGTGTGGGGTGGCCGGAACGCGCTGGAGCGCGGCCCGGCGGCGGTTGCTGCGGTCCGGTGGCAGGGCGGCGGTGTGAGGGGTGCTCGTGCGCCGCTCGCGGAACCGGATGTCGCAGCCGTGGCAACACAGACGGCGAGCGCCGGCTGCACAGCCGGCCCGGAGGCCGGCAGAGGAGGGCTGAGGTGGGGACGGGCGGTTGGGGGCCCGCCCGCCCCTGGTTCGGGGGTCAGTGGTGGAGTCGGGCCTTGGCGCGGTTGGCGAGGACGCTCACGCCGGCGCCCGCCAGGCCCACCTGCAGGGCCAGCTCGATCCAGTCGATGCCCGGTGTGTCGGCCACGCCCAGGACGGTGGCCACCGCGGTGCCGAGCAGGGCGGAGGCGATGCCCACCAGGATCGTGGCCAGCAGCGAGAGGTGTTGCCTGCCCGGGATCACCAGGCGGCCCAGGCCGCCGATCGCGGCGCCGAAGAGCAGGGCGGTGAACAGGCCGTCGATTTCCACTGGGTACCCCCGGAGACTGCGGTGTGTGCTTACCGGTCCAGGGTCTGCCGGCGCCGCGCCCGGCGAATCAGGTCTTTCCCTGAGCGGCCCCTGAGTTCGCCCCCAGCAGGGTCGCGGCCGCCGCGGACAGGGCGCGGCCCGGGACGTCCGGGTCGCAGCCCACCTTGGCGAGACGAGCCCTGATGGCCGTGGTGGAGCGCTGCATGGTCTCGGCCAGGGATCTGACCAGGGTGGGTGCCTCGTCCTCGGAGGCGTCGAGCCAGGCGGTGCGGAGCTCGGCGTCGAGGGACTCGGTCCAGGGCTGGTTGGCGTTCGCGTGGCGGGGCGGGCGAGGACGCAGGCGGGAGTGGGCGGTCAGGACGCGGGCCATGATCCGGCCGACCGTCGCGCCGCCCTCGACCGGCATCCGCAGGCGTCCGTCCGCGACCACCTCGCCGGAGTCGAGCGACCCCAGCAGGTCCAGCACCAGGGACTCCTCGGAGTCCGTCGTCGCGCTCAGCCGGTAGTTGACCTCGCCGAGCTTCATCTCGTTGTGGAAGGTGGATGTCATGGGAGCGACGTTAGGAAGGGGGTCTGACGGTTTTTCCGGGGTGAGGCCCTCCGGGGGCTTCGTGGCACGGGGAGTTCACCCGAAGGGGTGGGGGGCTACCCCGAGGTCACCGAGCTCCGGCCCGTCCCGATGTCCGCGACGTCCGCCGCCGCGCGTCCCGCGCCCCACCCCGCCGCCGAACGCACCGTCACGCGCGAGGTCCGCGTGCGCGTGAACATCTCCTCGAACAACGTGTCCACGGCCTGCTTGCGGTCCGCCAGCACCGGCAGCAGCCGCTCGTCGGGGATGTCCGGCACCTCCTGCGCGGACTCCAGCCGCTCCCCGATCCGCGACGCGAAGGCCACCAGGAACGACTTCCGGAACGGCCGCGAGCGCGCCTCGCTGCCCTTCCCGGCCCGCCCGCCGACGGCCACCATCGCCCGCGTCGCCTGCACCAGCAGCGACGTCGACAGCAGCTCGGTGCTCTCCAGGTCCACCTCGTCGCCCACCAGCGCGACGAACCCGAACCCGTCGTAGGCCACCGCCCGCGAGCGGAACGCGGTCGCCACCACGTGCACCAGCTGCGACTTCTCCTTGAAGTAGCTCTTGTCCAGCCACATCCGCCGCGACGTCGCCTGCGCCGGCAGGCCCGCGTCGAGCACGGCCCGTTCGAGCGCGTGCCGGTTCATCAGCTCCTGCGCCTTGGCCGACAGCGCCTCCGCCTCCTCCGGGAACGACGTCGACTCGGCCTTCGCGAGCAGCCCGCGCACCCGGTTGAGCACCTTCGGGTCCACGCCCGCGCGCACGGCCGACAGCAGCCGGTCGCCGGGCAACGGCAGGATGCGCGGCAACGACGGCAGCCGTCCGAGGAACTTCAGCAGCTCGGCGGCCGTGCGGGTCGCGTACGCCCGCGTCTCGATGTGCCGGGACGCCCACGCCTCCAGCAGGTCCCCCTCCCACCACACGGAGGCGCCGATCTCCTCGAGCTGACGCCGCCAGCGCGGGTCCACCGTCGACTCCGGATGAGGCGAACAGGACAAAGCGATCACGTCCACCACGAGCGCCGTCGCCGACTCGTCGAGCGAACGCGACACGACCTCGCGCACGTCGTACGGCAGCCAGCCCCGCTGCCAGAGCCCGTCGACGGCCTTCACCAGTTCCACGCGAGGCAGTATGAGACGTCCGCCATGTGCACAGCCCGGGGACCACCTGGTAGACACGGGATGTGATCGAGCTCCAGTTCCGCGGCCGGACCGTCGTCCGCGACCGCGCGCTGGTGATGGCGATCATCAACCGCACCCCGGACTCGTTCTACGACAAGGGCGCCACCTACGCCGAGGACGTCGCGATGGAGGCCGTGCACCGCGTGGTCGACGAGGGCGCGGACATCGTCGACATCGGCGGTGTGAAGGCGGGCCCCGGCGACCTCGTGGACTCCGGCGAGGAGGTGCGCCGCGTCGTGCCGTTCATCGCCCGCGTCCGCGACGCGTACCCGGACCTCGTCATCAGCAGCGACACCTGGCGCGCGGACGTCGGCCGGCTCGCCTGCGAGGCCGGTGCCGACCTCCTCAACGACACGTGGGCGGGCGCGGACCCCCAGCTGGCCGAGGTGGCCGCGGAGTACGGCGCCGGCTACGTCTGCTCGCACACGGGCGGTGTGAAGCCCCGCACGCGCCCGCACAGGGTCAGCTACCCGGACATCGTGCAGGACGTCGTCGCGGAGACGACGACGCGCGCGGAGAAGGTGGTCTCGCTCGGTGTGCCGCGCAAGAGCGTGCTGATCGACCCCACACACGACTTCGGCAAGAACACATGGCACAGCCTCGCGCTGGTGCGACACACGGACGCGTTGGTCGCGACCGGGTGGCCCGTGCTGATGGCTCTGTCCAACAAGGACTTCGTCGGGGAGACCCTCGGCGTGGAACTGCACGAGCGCGTCGAGGGAACCCTCGTCGCGACTGCGATCGCGGCGTTGGCGGGCGCCGCGGTCTTCCGCGCGCACGAAGTGGCGCGCACCAGACGAGTACTCGAGTCCGTCGCTCGACTGTGAGCTGGAGGTATCAGGTGGACGACGTCTTCGCCCGGTTTTCGGACGGCCGGTGGGACGACTTCCTCGACGAACTCGACAAGATCCGCGTGAGCGTGGTGGATCCCGCGGAACGGCAGCACATCAAGGTGACCGCGCGCCGTGACGCCCGTGAGGCGGCAGGGCAGCCGTTGCTCGTGCGGATGGCCCTCGCGGACCACTACCTGAACCTGCTCGCCATCGGCGTGTGGGCGGGAGACGAGAGCTGGCGTGCCGATCTGCGTGACCTGGTCGTCTCTCTCGTGCCCGGAGACGACGAGTCGCACGACGACGCGCTCGTGAGCTCCGTCATCGCCGTGGTGCTCGCACAGCTGCTTCAGGACGCACGGCTGCGTGGCGGTTCCGAGGCCGACGTCATCGCACGGTCGGCGTGGGACAAGACCCAGGAGTGGTCGGCCTACGCCGAGGACCGCTACGTCGAACGGCTCCTGCACGCCTCCACGGAGGCCGGCGCGCGCGTTGTGACAGCCTCGGAGGTCCAGGAGGTCGTCGAACTGGCCACGGCCGCCGCGGATGACGACCACGCCGAGACGCTGGCCGTGCTCGAGGCAGAGGGGCTCTCCGCGGAGTTCATGAACGGTGTGTGGGTTGTGGACGGTGACTTCCGCAACCCCGTGCGTGCGGCAGCGCGCGCGATCACGCTCACGGGCCACGGGTGTGTGCTCGCGCGCAACATCCGGTCGTCGGCCCTGATGCTGTGGCACGAGAACACGCTCGCCATGGCGGACTCGAAGGTGCCGCGCTGGCGCGTCTACCCGATCCTCGCGCCCGTCACCCCGCAGTCGAAGTTCTCGGGCGGGGAAGGCCTGCCGTTCACCCGCGAGACGCACCCGTTGGCACCCGCACCGGAGGTCGTGCGCCGGTTGGCGGAGGCCGTTGGTGTCAACCTGTCCCATCTGCTGGCTGCATTGCGGTGAAAGGGTGATCTTTGCCTTTCCGCAACCGCGACTCGTTATCTTGGTGTCATGCCGAGATTTGCCGAGTTCGATGTGGAAGGCCTGCGAAAATCGAGCGCCGTCGCCGACTTTCCCTGGTCAGAGACGTGGGTCACGTTGATCCGCGTCGACTCCAAGGGAGTTGTCCGGCAGGCGAAGTCGTTGACCGAGAAAGTTTCTCTGCTGACCGTCGCGTCGGACAAGGACCTCGTCATCGCTTCCTGCCCGGAGATTTACGCCGTCGACGACCTGTCGGCGGCCCGCGCCGCCGTCAGGGCTTCGGCCGCACGGGAAATGTCGCCCAGCCTCGGATGAACACCACCCTCCACTCGGGCTCAGCGGCGAGCACGAGTCCGGAGAGACGCCGGCGGGTCCCCGTCGGCGGTTAGTCCCAACGGATGATGTCGGCGCACGTGGATAACGGAGGCCACGGGGCCGGACGACAGCTCCGGCATGGGCAACGGGTACGCGGTCGTCGACGTCGAGACCACCGGACTTTCACCTGGTCACCACCACCGCGTGATCGAGGTCGCCGTCGTGCACGTCGACGGGTCGGGCCGCCGGACCGACGAGTGGTGCACCTTGGTCAACCCGCGCCGCGACCTCGGCGCCCAGCACGTCCACGGCATCAGCGCCGCGGAGGTCCGTCGCGCACCGGACTTCGCCGGCATCGCGGGCGAGCTCGCCGCCCGGCTGTCGGGCCGGGTGCTCGTCGCGCACAACCTGTCGTTCGACCTGCGGTTCCTGCGGGCCGAGTTCGCGCGGCTGGGCCACGACCTCGCCGCGGACTCCGGACTGTGCACGATGGAGCTGTCCGGACGTTTCCTGGGCGCCTCGTCCCGTTCACTCGCCGCGTGCTGCTCGGTGGCCAACGTCCCGATGGGCACCGCACACTCCGCACTGCACGACGCGCGCGCGTCCGCCGGTCTGCTCGTGCGCTGCCTCGACCACATCGGACACGTCGAGCCCGTACGCCTGGCCGTCCCACACACCGCGAACACGTACGCCGTGCAGCGCAGTAGCGCACACGGTTCCGAACAGCACTTCCTCGCCAAGCTCGTGCAACTGCTGCCACGCGCGCAGAGCTCGTTCGGCGACAAGTACCTCGACGTGCTGGACCGCGCGCTGGTCGACCGCCACCTGTCGCTGGAGGAACAGCAGGAGCTGCTCGACGTCGCCCGCGCCCTGGACCTGGGCCTGCCGGAGGTGATGGAGCTGCACCGCGGCTACCTCTCCGCCCTGGCCGACGTCGCATGGGAGGACGGCCGGGTGACCGCGGACGAGGAGGCCGACCTGCGCCTCGTCGCGTCGCTGCTCGGCGTGGACGTGACCGAGGTGCTGCACCGCACCCCCGTGCGGTTGTCGCTCGGCGACCTCGTGGTGTTCACCGGCGAGATGCGCGAGCCCCGGGACGTGTGGGAGAGCCGCGCGTCGTCCGCGGGGCTGACGGTGAAGGGCGGTGTGACGAAGCGGACCGCGCTGGTGATCGCGGCGGACCCGGACTCGCTGTCGGGCAAGGCGGACAAGGCGCGCACGTACGGCATCCCGATCGTGTCGGAGGACCTGTTCGCCGGGCTGCTCGGTGAGCTCGTGGGAGGAGCGCGGTGATCGGACACTTCGTACTGCAGGAACACGACGACATGGTCGTGTTGTGGCACGTGAACACCGACGGCGTGAACACCGGCGCATGGATCGTGCCGGCCGATGAAGCGTTCACGGACCCCACGGCCGCACGGCGCTTGGTCGACCTGTGCGCCGACCGGCTGCTGGTCGGATGGTCGCCGTCGTTCGACCTCGTGCGCAAGCTCGAAGCGGTCGCGGGCACGTCGCCGCGGCGCTGGGTGGCGATGGCGATCCCGGACGCTGTGGCGGAGATCGGGGAGATCCGGGCCGCGTGCGAGAAGCGAGTCGAGGAACAGCGAGCGGAGAACGCGTCGATCGTGCCGTTGGAGTGGCAGATCGACGTTCCGGATCCGTTGCCGGCGACGGAGGAGGAGATGCACCTGCACGCGAACCTGTGGCCTCCGGCGTTCGACCCCGGAGCCGCCGCCGGGGTGCTGCTGACGTGCCGGCTGGTGCGGTGGGTGCTGCGGCGGTGGGAGGAGACGTCGGTGGCGCTGGAGCGGCGTTCCTACCTGCGGGCCGACATCGGGGAGCCGGACGTGCTGCCGCCGCAGTGGCTTCTGGCCATGACGGACGCGGTGGCCGGCCATCCGGCGCTGCGCCGCAGACGGGAGGCGGGTGTCGCGTGAACGAGCTGAAGCGGGTGGCCGAGCTGATCGAGGAACGCAACCGCGTCGACGCCGCCCTGTCCGCGTGCATCCGGCGGCCGGCCCTCACCGGGCACCTCGGCGACTGGATCGCGGCGCAGATCTTCGGGATCGAGCTGCGCCAGGGCGCCAAGGGGGTCGACGGCAGGCTGGCCGACGGCCGGACGGTGAACATCCGGTGGAACCTCAAGCGCGACAACCTGCTGGACCTGCGGGAGGACGGGCCGGACGTCTGCCTCGTCCTGAGCGGGCCCAAAGCCGCCGCCGAGACGCGACCGATGGTCATCGACGCCGTGTACCTGTTCGACGCCGCGCAGGTCGTGGCTGACCTGCGCGCACGTGGGCGCAAGATCGGTGTGGCGTCCAGCGTGCGGCAAGAGCTGTGGGAGGCCGCGGAGGTCTATCCGCGGCACAACCCGTCGTTCGTGCTCACCAGCGAACAGCGGGAGTTCCTGGCGTTGTTCGCTGGTTAGTCGTCGGCGTGCAGGCTGTGGCCGTCCCACGTGAAGCGGACGGTGGTCACGGCGTCGTCGCCGTCGGTGCCGGTGGTCAGCTGGTGGATCGCGATGCCGGTCAGCTCCTGGTAGTCGCACCACTCGTGGTCCGAGGTGAGGACCAGGTCCAGGTCGAAGTCGACCAGCAGCTCCAGCAGCTGGCCCCGGTTGGTGGCGTCCACGCCCACGAACACCTCGTCCAGCAGGATGAGGCGCGGGGCGGTGGGGGTGGCGTGGTAGTGAGCTGCTGCCGCGGCGAAGAGGGGGAGGTGCAGGACGATGGCCTTCTCTCCGCCGGAGAGGGCGCCGTGGATTCGTTTGGTCACCGGGACCCAGCCCTCGCCGCGGTCCACCTTCACGACGAACTGGTGCCACATCGTGTAGTCGAGCACCTGGGCGAGTTGTTGTTCCCAGCCCGTGGCGGTGTCGTGGGCGCGTGCCTCTTCCACGCGTTCGCGGAAGAACTGGTGCAGCATGGCGCGTTCCGACGCGTCGAGGTCCGTGCGCAGCAGCAGGTCGCGGGCCTCTCGGGTGCCGGGCGGCAGTTGGGGGTCCACCTGCCAGTCGAGCTGCACGCGGATGCCCGAGGCGGTCTGGACGCGCTCCAGGCGGTGGTTCATGGTCTCGACGAGCTCGGCGGCGCCCTGGATGCGCTGGGCCAGGTGCCGTCGGGTGTCGCCGGTGAGGGTCTGGTCGAAGAGGTCCCGTTCGGCGTCGGTGATGTGGGTGCGCACGCGGTCGCGTTCTGCTTGCAGGGCTTGCAGTAGGGCGTGTGCGCCCATGCGCGCGCCGTCCAGCGATGCGGTCAGCACTGTCACGTCGTCGTCAGGGTCCAGGGACAGGTCGATGCGGCCCGCCAGCTGTTGCTGGGCCTCGTGCACGGCCAGGCCCAGCCGGGACTCGGCGTCACGGATCAGGCGCGGGTCGACCGGGCCGTCCGGGACCTCGCCGGCGTCGGAGGGCAGGTGGGCGGCCGTGAGGTGGCGGTAGCGGGCGTCGGCCACCTCGTAGGCGATGGTGGCTTCCGCCGCACGTGCGTTGTCGTTCTTGCGCTTCTCCTCCAACGTGCCGAGGGTGCGCGCCAGGCCCGTTTGCTTGTCCTGCAGCAGTTCACGTTCCTCGGCCAGAGCCAGTGCCTTGGCGCGCAACGTGATGAGCTGCTGGTCCAGGGCGTGGAACTCGGAACCCGCGGACCGTTCGACGGTTTCCAGCGTGATGGCCAGGTCGGCGGCTTCCTGCTGACGGGCGGCGGCGGTCTCCTCGGCCTCGTCGGCCAGAGAGCTGCTCACGGACGCACGGTTGCCCGCGTCGACCGAGAGCGCTTCGAACGCCAACGCGTCGTGGCGGTCGTCCAGCCAACGGTGGCCCACGGTCCGGAACGCCGTCACGGCGTTCATGTCGGGCACGTCCGTGACGGTGAGAGCGGAGAAAGCCGCCTCGGCCTCCGCGACACGCCGGGTGGCGGCGGCGACGGCGTCTTTCCTCGCCGCACAACGCAGCTGCGCCTTCGTGCGCTGTTCCTCGGCGATCTCGGTCGGGTCCGTGGACGGCTGCCGCGCCAACTCGCCCGCCAGGGTCGCGCGGCGCACCGCGATCTGCGACAGCGCCGCGTCCACACCGGACAGGTCGGTGGCCAGCTGCTCGATCAGGCCCGTGAGCTCGGCGATCCGGCCCGCGCGGGCGCGTTGGCGCGCGACCTCGCC
>NZ_DASVFL010000069.1:0-21498 GCF_036380075.1 Lentzea sp.
CGACTTGACCTGACCCCTCGGGCGCGGCCCGCTCCGGATCGCTGGACGGGGGAGCCACCACCGCAAACGCAACCACCAACGCAACAGCAAGCCGCCCAACGAAACAGGCGTGCCATCCACCCACGAACGGCGCTGGAGGGCTCCTTTGGGAGTGTCGGGAGTCTGAGGGCGGAGCCCTCAGCGTTGAACAGGAACCAACCCGGGCTGCAAAGGCAACAACGGCGAAACAACCCGGGCAAACGGCCCCCGAACCACCACCCCACCCTCGACAGCCGCACCGAACGGCGAAGAAACATCCACGACGTCGGGCAACCGGGCGAACACGGCCCACCGCTCGTCCCAAGCCTGGACAACATCAAGACGCCCGCCGGGCAGGAAGCGCGAGAGGTGCACCCCGGCGACCTCCCCGCTGTCCCCCAGCAGCGGTAGCAGCCGGAACCCGCCTTCCCGCCGCAACCGCCCGATCAACTCGACGCTGTCCATCTCACCGTCACATCCCTGGCTGGACCGTGTCACGCCACCGGCCGGGTCACATCCCCGGCCGTGCCGCGACGTCCCGGACTGGAGCCGCCACAGACACCCCGGCCCGGTAAGCAGAGACCGCAGCATCCCGCTCCGCGTCCGACCAGCCAAGGGGCTGGGCGATCAGTTCAGCCACCTGGCCCGCCACCGATACACCGAAGTCGAGGTGTTCCATCGCGATCCGGGTGCGCCGGGCCAGCACGTCCTCGAGACCGAGCGCGCCCTCGTGCGTGACGGCGTAGACGATCTCCGCGGCCAGGTACCCGGCGACCGGCTCCGCCAGCGAGGGGTCCTGCGCGATCATCGCCAGGACGTCTGAGACCGCAGAACCGTAGCGGCGCAGCAGACGTTCCACTGTGGACGTGGGCAGACCGGACTCGGCGGCGACGCGGGCCCGGTCCGCCCACAGCTCGTGGAACCCGACCGCCCCGCACAGGGGCAGGCGGGCGGTCAGCGACGGCGCCACCGCGCTGCCGAGGCCGGCGACGGCGGCGTTCACGACGTCGGCGGCCATCACGCGGTAGGTCGTGTACTTGCCGCCGGCGATGACGAAGAACCCGGGCTCCGGTTCGGCCACCGCGTGCTCGCGCGACAGCTGGGCGGTGTCACCGGAAGCGCCGTCCAGCAACGGCCGCAGTCCCGCGTAGGTGCCGACGACGTCGTCGGCCGTCAACGGCGTGCGCAGGACGGCGTTGACGTGGTCGAGGATGTACGAGACGTCCTCGGGGGTGGCGGCGACGTCCTCAGGCGACCCGGAGTACGGCGTGTCGGTGGTGCCGATGATCCAGTAGGCACCCCACGGGATCACGAACAGCACGGACTTCTCGGTCTGGGTGATCAGACCGCCGTCGAGCTGGATCCGGGACCGGTCCACGAGGACGTGGACGCCCTTGGACATCCGGACGTGGAACGGCGCGGTGCCGGGCGACATCGAGTTCAGCGAGTCGGTCCACACACCGGTAGCACTGATCACTCGCCGCGCACGCACAACATGCGTCACACCGGACAGTTCGTCGCGGACGGACGCACCGGACACGCGGCCATCGGTGCGCAGCAACGACGTCACGCGCGCCCGCGACACCACGGTCGCACCGTGCTGGGCGGCCGTGCGCACGAGAGTCGACACGAGCCGGGCGTCGTCCATCTGCGCGTCGTAGTAGCGGATCGCGCCGGCGAAGGCGGAGGCGTCCAGCGACGGTCCGACGGCGGCCATCTTCGAGCGGGACAGGTGCCGGTGCATCGGCACCGCGCCCGCGCCGCCGATCGAGTCGTAGAGCAGGACGCCGGCGCCGACGTAGGCGCGTTCCCACTGCTTCTTGAGCGGGAAGAGGAACGGCACCGGCCGCACCAGGTGCGGTGCGAGCCGGCGCAGCAGCAACCCGCGTTCCTTCAGGGCTTCCCTGACCAGCTTGAACTCCAGCTGCTCCAGGTACCGCAGCCCGCCGTGCACGAGCTTGCTGGACCGGCTCGACGTGCCCGCCGCCCAGTCGTCTGCCTCGACCAGCGCGACGGACAGGCCGCGGGACGCCGCGTCCAGAGCCGCGCCGGCGCCGACCACACCACCTCCGACGACCAGCACGTCGAACTCCGTGCCGCCCAACGCTTCGAGCGAGCGGGCACGCCGAGCCGGATCCAGCCTCGCGAACAACTTCTTCAGCTCCTCTAGAAGGAAATCAGCGGACGTCGGCGTCGACCCAGTCGAACGACTTGGTCACGGCCTTCTTCCAGTTGCGGTACTCGCGCTCGCGCTCGTCGGCCGCCAGCTCCGGCGTCCAGCGCTTGTCCTCGGACCAGTTGGCGCGCAGCTCGTCGAGCGACGACCAGTAGCCGACGGCCAGACCGGCGGCGTACGCGGCGCCGAGCGCGGTGGTCTCGGCGACGACCGGGCGCACGACCGGCACGTCGAGCACGTCCGCCTGGAACTGCATGAGCAGCTCGTTGGCGACCATGCCGCCGTCGACCTTGAGCTCGGTGAGCGGCACGCCGGAGTCGGCGTTCATCGCGTCCAGGACCTCGCGGGTCTGGAACGCCGTCGCCTCCAGCACGGCCCGTGCGAGGTGGCCCTTGTTGACGAACCGGGTCAGGCCGACGACCGCGCCGCGCGCGTCCGCCCGCCAGTACGGCGCGAAGAGGCCGGAGAACGCCGGCACGAAGTACGCGCCGCCGTTGTCCTCGACCGTGCGGGCGAGCGTCTCGATCTCCGGGGCCGAGCCGATGATGCCGAGGTTGTCGCGCAGCCACTGCACGAGCGACCCGGTGACGGCGATGGAGCCCTCCAGCGCGTAGACGGGCGCCTCGTCACCGATCTTGTAGCAGACAGTCGTGAGCAGGCCGTTCTTCGAGGCGACCTTCTCCGTGCCGGTGTTGAGCAGCATGAAGTTGCCGGTGCCGTAGGTGTTCTTCGCGGTGCCGGGCTCGTAGCAGGCCTGGCCGAACGTCGCGGCCTGCTGGTCGCCGAGGATGCCCGCGATCGGCACGCCCTTGAGCACACCGCCGGGACCGCCGGTGCCGTAGACCTCGGAGGAGGACCGGATCTCCGGGAGCATCGAGACGGGGGTGCCCATCTCCCCCGCGATCTCGGCGTCCCACTGCAGCGTGTCGAGGTCCATGAGCATGGTCCGGGACGCGTTGGTGACGTCGGTGGCGTGCACGCCGCCGTTGGGGCCGCCGGTGAGGTTCCACAGCGTCCACGTGTCGGTGTTGCCGAAGAGCAGGTCGCCCGCCTCGGCGCGCTCGCGGGCGCCCTCGACGTTGTCGAGGATCCAGCGGATCTTGGGGCCGGAGAAGTAGGTGGCGAGCGGCAGGCCGACCTTCGCCTTGTAGCGGTCGGGGCCGCCGCCGAGGGCGCCGAGCTCCTCGACGATCGCCTGGGTGCGGGTGTCCTGCCAGACGATGGCGTTGTAGACGGGTTCGCCGGTGTTCTTGTCCCACACCACCGCGGTCTCGCGCTGGTTGGTGATGCCGACGGCGGCGAGGTCACCGGTGTTCAGGTCGGCCTTGGCGAGCGCCTGGCCGATCACGAACCGGGTGTTCTCCTTGATCTCCACCGGGTCGTGCTCGACCCAGCCGGCCCTCGGGAAGATCTGTTCGTGCTCCTTCTGGCCCACGGCGACGATGGAGCCGCTGTGGTCGAAGATGATCGCCCGCGTGCTGGTCGTGCCCTGGTCGACGGCGAGAACGTACTGCGTCATCGGAGAGGTCCTTTCGGGATGGTCAGGGAACGTCAGATCGCGATCGCGGCGACGACACCGGCGAGCGCGCCGCCGATGAGCGGGCCGACGACCGGCACCCAGGCGTAGCTCCAGTCGGAGTCCTTCTTGCCCACGGCCTCGCCGTCGGTGCCCTTGTACGAAAGCGGGAGCAGGGCGTGGGCGATGCGCGGGCCGAGGTCGCGGGCCGGGTTGATCGCGTAGCCGGTGGGGCCGCCGAGGGAGGCGCCGATGCCGACGACGAGCATCGCGACGGCCAGCGGGCCGAGCTGGGTCGGCGTCTTGCCGAACGCGAGGACGACCATGACCAGGACGAACGTGCCGATGACCTCGCAGACGAGGTTCCAGGCGTAGCTGCGGATCGCCGGGCCGGTCGAGAAGACGGCGAGCTTGAGGCCCTCGTCGGGCGTCTCGTCGAAGTGCGGCTTGTAGGCGAGCCAGGCGACCACGGCACCGAGGAACGCGCCGATCATCTCGCCGGCGAAGTAGACGAGCGTCGAGCCGACGCTGACCGGCACACCGGGCGCGTACTCCGCGGCGCCGCTGGTGAGGATGCCGACCGTCACGGCGGGGTTGAGGTGCGCACCCGACCTGTACGCGACGTAGACACCGGCGAAGACGCCGAGGCCCCAGCCGAAGTTGATCAACAGCCACCCGCCGTCGAAGCCCTTCGACTTGGCGAGCAGCACGTTGGCCACCACGCCCGCACCCATCAACAGCAAGACGCCCGTGCCGAGCACCTCGCTGAGGAAGACAGTCCCGAGACCCACGCTGGCCTCCCATTCGTCCTTGAACGGCTGATCACCCCGTGGTGACTGCGCGGAACGTAATGAGCGGCGGAACGGCAGTTCAACGGGCACGTTTCGACAATGTCGACACCTGCGACCCCCGAAGGTGTGACCGACCGGTCACGCTGCGCGCAGACAAGGCGTTTCGGGCGCGTTTCGCGGGGTGACGGCCGCCCTACCTGTTCGACATTGCCGACACGGGTCGTCTCAATTACGTTTCTCGCGTGCCGGGACCCATCCAGTCGATCGAACGCGCCGCCGCCGTGCTGCGGCTGCTGGCGCGCGGCTCCGGCCACCACGGTCTCACGGAGATCGCCGACTCGCTCGGTCTGGCGCGGGGCACCGCGCACGGGATTCTCCGGACGCTGCAACGGGTCGAGTTCGTGGAACAGGACGCGTCGACGGGCCGCTACCGCCTCGGCGCGGCGCTGCTGCACCTGGGAACGTCCTATCTGGACGCGAACGAGCTGCGGTCCAGATCGATCAACTGGGCGGACACGCTGGCCGCGCGCAGCGGCCAGGAGGTCAGGATCGGCATGCACCACGACGGCGCCGTGCTCGTCGTGCACCACGTGTTCCGGCCGGACGACTCCGTGCAGACGCTCGGCATCGGCGCGATGCTGCCGTTGCACGCGACCGCGCTCGGCAAGGTGCTGCTCGCCTACGACCCGGACCTGTCGGCGGCCGCGCGCCGGCGGGAGCTGACGTCGTTGACGCGCAGGACGATCACGCGCACCCAGATGCTGGAGCGGGTGCTGACGGAGGTCCGCGGCCAGGGCTGGGCGGGCGAGGCGGAGGAGTACATGCCGGGCGAGGCGAGCATCGCCGCGCCCATCCGCATCCCCGGCGGTCTCGTCGTCGGCGCGATCGGCGTCTCCGGCGCGGCGGACCGGCTGTGCGACTCCACGGGCCGCCCCCGCGCGACGCTCGTGCGGCAGGTGGTCCAGGCCGCGGAGGCGGTCACCACGTCCCTGGTCGACGAGAACTGAAGGGCTCGGCGTGCAACGGTTCGTAATGGCGATCGACCAGGGGACGACGTCGACGCGCTGCATCGTGTTCGACCAGAACGCCCGGCTGGTCGCGGTCGCGCAGCGCGAGCACCGGCAGTACCACCCGCGGCCGGGCTGGGTGGAGCAGGACGCCGTGGAGATCTGGCGCAACGTCGACCGGATCATGCCGCAGGCGCTGCGGCAGTCCGGGATCACCGCCGACCAGGTGGTGGCGCTGGGCATCACGAACCAGCGCGAGACGTTCGTGCTGTGGGACCGCCACACCGGCGTGCCGGTCGGCCGCGCGATCAGCTGGGAGGACATCCGCACCGAGGAGCTCGTCGCGCAGCTGGCGAAGAAGTCCGGCATCGAGGAGGTCCGCGACCGCTGCGGCCTGCCGCTCGCGACCTACTTCTCCGCGCCGTCGCTGCGGTGGATGCTCGACAACGTCCCCGGCCTGCGCGCGAAGGCCGACCGCGGCGACGTCCTGTTCGGCACGATGGACACCTGGCTGATCTGGAACCTCACCGGCGGCGTGAACGGCGGCCTGCACGTCACCGACGTGACCAACGCGTCGCGCACGATGCTGATGAACCTCTCGACCCGGCAGTGGGACCCGATGCTGCTGGAGTTCTTCGGCGTGCCGTCGTCGATGCTGCCGGAGATCCGCCCGTCGACCGAGATCAGCGGCGTCACCACGAGGGTCGTGCCGGGCATCTCGATCACCGCGGCGCTGGGCGACCAGCACGCCGCGCTGTTCGGGCAGACGTGCTTCGAGAAGGGCTCGATCAAGGGTACCTACGGCACCGGCGGGTTCCTGCTGATGAACACCGGCAACGAACTGGTGCGGTCGAAGCACGGCCTGCTGACGACCATCGGCTACCAGATCGGCGGCGAGCCGGCGTACGCGCTGGAGGGCTCGATCGCCGTCGCCGGGTCGCTGGTGCAGTGGTTCCGCGACAACCTGGGACTGATCCACTCCGCGCCGGAGATCGAGACGCTCGCCCGCACCGTGAAGGACAACGGCGGCTGCTACATCGTGCCCGCGTTCTCGGGCCTGTTCGCGCCGCACTGGCTCGCGCAGGCGCGCGGGCTCGTCGTCGGGCTGACCTCGTACATCAACAAGGGCCACCTGGCGCGCGCCGTGCTGGAGGCGACGGGCTGGCAGACCCGCGAGGTCGTCGACGCGATGAACGCCGACCTGGGCACGCCGACGCCGGTGCTCAAGGTGGACGGCGGGATGACCGCCGACCACCTGCTGATGCAGTTCATCGCGGACGTGCTCGACGTGCCGGTGATGCGCCCGCTGGTCGCGGAGACCGTGTCACTGGGCGCCGCCTACGCCGCGGGCCTCGCCGCCGGGTACTGGCCGGACCTGGAGGGGTTGCGGCGCAACTGGCACCTGGCCGCGCGGTGGAACCCGGGGATGGACGCCCGGCACCGGGAGGACGAGTACGCGAACTGGAAGCGGGCCGTGGAACTGACATTCGCGTGGGCCCGCTCCAGTCCGTCCACTTAGGAACGCTGCTTGCGCACCCACGCGGCGACGTCGTCCGCCGCGATCGGCAGCGCGTCCGAGAGGACGTCGGCGCCGTCGCCCGTCACGACGAGGTCGTCCTCGATCCGCACGCCGATGCCCCGCAGCTCCGGCGGCAGCGTCTCGTCGTTCGGGTGGAAGTACAGGCCGGGCTCGACCGTCAGCGCCATGCCGCGTTCGAGGATGCCCTGCTGGTAGGTCTCCTGCCGGGCGTCGGCGCAGTCGTGCACGTCCAGGCCGAGGAAGTGCCCGGTGCCGCAGACGATGTAGCGGCGGTGGTGCTGGCCGCTCGGGTCGAGGGCCTTGTCGACGCTGACGGGCAGCAGGCCCCAGTCGTGCAGGCCCTCGGCCAGCACGCGCATGGCGGTGTGGTGGAAGGCGCTGTAGTCGTTGCCGGGGCGGACCTCCGCGAGCGCGGCGACGTGCGAGGCGTGCACGAGGTCGTAGACCTTGCGCTGGGCCTCGGAGAACTCGCCGCTCACCGGGAACGTGCGGGTGACGTCGGCGGTGTAGAGGGACTTCATCTCCACGCCGGCGTCGAGCAGCAGCAGGTCGGCGTCGTTCACGCGGCCGTCGTTGCGCGTCCAGTGCAGCACCGGGGCGTGGTGGCCGGAGGCGACGATCGAGGTGTAGCCGGGGCCGTTGCCCTCGGTGCGCGCGCGGCGGTCGAACGTGCCCTGCAGCCAGCGCTCTCCCCCGCCGCGCACGGCCTGGCCGAGTTCCATGGCGACGTCGGCGAAGCCCTTGACGCTCGCGTCGACGGCCTGGCGGAGCTGGTCCACCTCCCAGTCGTCCTTGATGCGGCGCAGCTCGGCGAGCGTGGTGCGCAGCTCGTCGCTGTGCGAGCCGGTCAGCGCGTCCAGCAGCGGGTCGAGGCCCTTGGCCGTGAGCGTCTCGGGGTGGCGGCCGCGCAGGGCGTTCGCCAGGTCCTCGAGCGGGCGGGCCGTGATGCCGAGCGCCTCGCCCCACTCCTTCGGGCCGGCGGCGGCGCCGATCCAGAACGGGCTGCGGTCGGCGTCACCGAAGAAGTCGACGCTGTGCGCCTCCGACGGCACCGGCACGAACAACGTGGCGTCGTCGCCGGTCATGACCAGCACGGCGCCCTCGACCTGGCAGCCGGTCAGCCACACGAAGTCGCTGTCCGCGCGGAACTCGTGGAACGTGTCGTTGGACCGGACGTGCGCCCGCCCCGCCGCCAGCGCGACCCGCTTGCCCGGCAGCGCCCGGGCGAGCCTGGCCCGGTGCTGCCGGGCGGCGTCCGCCGTGCCGCGCGGCAGGTCGATCGAGCTGTCCCACTCGCCCCAGCCGTCGCGGATGTACGTGCGGAAACCGTCCGCGTCCACCAGTTTCGCCATGTCGCGGCGTGTCCGAGCCAATTCGCGTCCTCTCAGAGTGGTCCTCGCCTACCACCCTCCCTCCTGCCGGAGGGGTCCCGCCAATCCGGATCGGGGATAGCCTCGGGCTATGGAACTGGAGATCCGGCACCTGAGGGCGGTCTGCGCCATCGGCGACGCGGGCAGCCTCTCGCGCGCGGCGAATCGGCTCGGCATCTCCCAGCCGTCCCTGACGACGTTGCTGCAACGCGTGGAACGCCTGGTCGGCGGCAAGCTCTTCGACCGCGGCCGCGCCGGCGCCGTCCCCACCGCGCTGGGCGCGCAGATGCTGCAACGGGCCAGGCTGCTGCTGGTCGAACTGGAGGCGTTCGGCTCCGACCTGGCCGGGCGCGACGGCCCAGTCCGCTTCGGCTCGGTGCACATGGAGTGCGTCGCGGCCCTGTTCTCCCGCCTGGAGGAGGTGCTCTCGGACGTGACGATGGTGGTCGACCCGTCCTCGACGGGGCTGGCGCTGGCACTGGCGAACGGCCACCTCGACGCGGCGGTGATCGCGGTCGACGAGGACGGCGACCTGGGCCTGCCGCGCGGGGTGGGTCAGCGGATCGTCGTGCCGTGGGTCCCGGTGCACGTCGCGCTGCCCGCCTCCCACCCGCTGGCGGCCGCGCCGGAGGTGCGGCTCGCCGACCTGGCCGACGCGTCCTGGGTGGGGCCGCCGGGCGCGGAGGACGGCTCGCTGACGTCGTTGCGCGCGGCCTGCCGGGCGGTGGGGTTCGTGCCGCGGATCCGGTTCGAGATGCCGAGCGGCGCAGGTCGGCAGCTGATCGCGGCGGGCAAGGCCGTGCAACTGGTCGAGCCCACGTCCCAGGGCGGTCCGGGGGTGGCGGTGCGGCCGCTGGCGGGAGCGCCGATGCGGATGAGGCTGGTGTTCTGCTGGCGGCGCGAGCGGCTGACGTTCGGCCAGGCGAGCCGCGTGTTCACCGAGGTGCTCGGGGCGTACGCGGAGCAGGCGATGGCGAGCCCGGTGTTCCGGCCGTGGTGGGAGGAACGCGGCGCGGTGCTCACGGCGGAGTGAGTCGGCCGACGACATCACCCCGGTGCGCGAGGTCCGCGACCATCCCTTCCGCGCATAGCGCGCCGCTATGGCACCTACTCGGGTTTCGACGGCTCGGCGAACAGCAGGTGCCGCACGTGCGCGGGCCCCTTGGCCAGGCCGCGGGCGATCTCCTGGTTCTCCTGGTCCACGACGGTGCCGCGTTCGACGTGCTGGCGCAGGTGCTCCTGCCAGGTCGCGATGGTGAACGTCTCCAGGAACGTCTCAGGTTTCTCCGTGTCCCGGAACAGGCCCCACATCGTCGCGCCCGTCCGCCGCCGCGCCCGCCCGACGCGTTGCATCGCGTCGACGAACGCGTCCTGGTTCTCCGGCGCCACCGGCCACTCGACCGTGACCAGCACCGGGCCCGCCTCCGGCTCGTCGAGCTCCGGCGGCTCCTCCCAGTAGGTCGCCGGGCTGACGTCGAGCGGCCGGTCGATCAGCGGCAGCCACTTCGTCGCCCCCGCCACGAGCACCACCATCGCCACCGCCGGCACGATCATCGCCGTCCGCAGGCCGTACACGTCCGCCAGCGCGCCCCACACCACCGCGCCGAGCGCCTGCCCGCCCATCAGGATCAGCTGGTAGTAGGCGAGCGCCCTGGCCCGCGTCCAGGCGGGCAGCATGATCTGCGCCGAGGCGTTGAACGTCGACAGCGTCGCGATCCAGCAGGCACCCGTGAACAGCATCGCCACGACCACCAGCACCACGCTCGAGGTGAGCACCGCCGTGCTCGTCGCCGCCGCGTAGACGAGCGTCGCGAACAGCACCAGCCGGTTCTTGCTCATGCGCTGCAACAACTTCGGCACCACGAACGCACCGGCGATCGCACCCGTCCCGACGCTGCCGAGCAGCACGCCGTACCCGCTCGCGTCGAGCTGCAACGGCCCGCGGGCGATGGCCGGCAACAGCGCCCACAACCCGCTGCCGAACACGATGAACACCGTCAGCCGGGTCAGCACCCGCCGGAACAACGGCGAGCTGCCCACGTACCGCGCGCCGGTGCGCAGCGCGGTGGTGATGTGCTCGGCGCCGAGCGGCCGGTGGTCCGACGGCCGGCGCCACCGCGCGAGCACGATCAGCACACCGAGGAACGACACCGTGTTGAACGCGAACGTCGCCTCCGGCCCCGCCAGCGCGATCAGCAGACCGCCGAGCGCCGGCCCGATCGCCCTGCCGACGTTCATGTTGACGCCGTTGAGCAACGCGGCCTGAGGGATCTCCTCCCGCGACACCAGCTCCGGCTGGATGGCCTGGAACGACGGCATCGACAGCGCCTGCCCGATCGCCATCAGCGCGAGCAGCCCGAGCAGGCTCGACGGCGACGCGCTGCCCGTGCCCGCGAGCAGCATCAGCCCGCCCGCGCCGGCCAGCATCAACGCCTGGCCGGACAGCAGCACGTGCCGGCGGTCGAGGATGTCGCCGAGCGCCCCGGACGGCACGACCAGCAGGAACACCGGCAGCGTCGTGGCGGTCTGGACGAGCGCGACCTGGAGCGCGGTGCCGCCGAGGTCGCCCATGAGCCACTGGGCTCCCACGGTCTGCGCCCAGGTGCCGATGTTGGAGGCGAACTGGGCGAGCCACAACGCGCGGAACGCGCTGCGGCGCAGGGGTGCCCACGCGGAGACCGTCACCGCTCGATCTTCACACCTGCGGGACCGCCGGGCAGGTCAGCGACCCACGCCGGACGGTTTTTTTCGGTCAACACTGAAGCAATCAAGCTCACAAACAGAGGCCGGTCAGGGGCCGGGGCTGTCTCAACAGGCCCGAAAAGATGTGAGTTGGAACACATCTGACGGGTCGCCGCCGACCGCTCCAACTCTGTGAACGAGCCGCGCCGGGCCGGCCGCCCCGCGGGACTGAGAGCGCTCCCGGAAGACGGGAAACAACCGATCAGGAGCCGTCCGGCTCGGCGTCCCACTGCCCGGTTCGGCCCCACTCGCGACCGATTGTGAAAATTGCCCCGACCGGGTACGTGACCCACGAATCAGGAACGCACGCCCGGATTCTGCTCGATACTGCGCGCAAGCCGCCGGAGAAGAGAAAGGCCAGAGCCTTCGTGATCACGCCCGAGTACTTGCTGTCGACCCGCGAGTTCGAGGTGCTGTGGCAGGCGCTGCGGCTCGGCAGGATGCCGTACCCGCTCGACGTGCCCAGCGAGGGAGACACCGAGCAGGAGCGGAAAGCGCTGGAGGACAGGACTCTCGCCGGCCTGCGCCAGCGCGGCCTCGGCGGCGACGCGCGGCTCGAGGACCTGATGAGGGTGCTCGGCGACCACGAGGTGTCCGTCGACGCCGTCGCGGGTCTCGACAGGACGGTGCGGGCGCTCGCCGCGTCCAACGGCTTCCAGGCCGTCGTGGCCGTGATCGACGGCGGCAACGTCGGGCTCACCGAGGTCAGGCCCACCGGGCTGGCGCGGGAGATCGTGCGCGTGCTGCCCTCCGGCGAGGCCGGTCCCGGCAGCGCGCTGTCCGTGCGCCTGGAGACGTTGCAGCAGGCAGTGGCCCTGCAGGAGGCCGAGCCGGAGGACGACGACTCCGAGGACCCGTGGGGTGCCGCCGACGACGAGCTCGACGACCGGCAGGCCCTGCTCAGGGCCGGTCTGTCCGCACAGGACGCGAGGCAGATGGACGAGCTCGCGTCCAACCGCGTCGCGGGCGGCCAGTTCGGCGTGACGCACGGGCGGCACCGCGCGGACGTGGTCATCAACTGGTTCGACACCCACCAGGGGCGGTACCTGATGGTCCGCTCCGACGGCTGGCTCAGCCTCTCGCCGACCGACAACGACCGGATCGCGACGCGGATCGCCGCCGTCCTCGCCTGAGCCGGGCCGGTCGCGCCGGGGCGGGAGCCCCGCACCTCACACCGCTGAACTGATCCAAAACGGGCATCGCGGGCGTACTCTGTCGAGTGCGCCCGCGTTCGTTTCACCGGGTCTCCGGATTCACCCGATCCGGCGATGGACGAACATGAGCGCGACGAACCTCAAGACGGCCCTAAATTCCAGCTATTCCCCCATGTGATTTGGATCACACACGTGTCGGCAAGCGCCCGATCCGGTGATGTGAACAGGGCCTGGAAGCCCGCTCGGGCAGCAGGCAGAGAGCGCTCCCACAACCAGCGCAAACGATCACGTTCGTTACACGTCGTTCACCTGGTAGTGGCCCGTTTCACTGCGACACAACGCATTGTGAACGCCGGTCTCAATTGGTAACTCGCCAACGGGAAAGCGAGCGATGTACCAGAGAACCCCCGATACTGCCCGCATGTACATCGTCGGTGACAACGACGCTGTCCCGCTCAAGGACACCGTCACCTCGGGTCAGGTGCAGCTCGACCCGACAGCGGGTGAGGAGCTGCGCAAGCAGTTCCAGGCCCAGATCGACCAGGTCGACCAGTGGATCGAGCGCGCCAACGGCAGCATCGCCCGTCCGGCACCGCTCGGCGCGAACCCGGTCGGCGACAAGATGCGCGACAAGTTCACCCACCGCGCGGAGGGTGAGCAGTACTCGTTCGTCAGCGTCATGACCGCGTACCGCACCGTTCTCGAGCAGACGAAGAACTCGATCGTGACCGCCATCGAGAACTTCACGCGCCTCGACGAGGAACAGCAGACCGAACTGAAGAAGCACATGGGCACCGCCTGAGCCTGACGGCCAGCGGAGTCCATCGAGTCGAGAGGCGAGCCGGTCATGCCCCCCGAGACCGACCCCAGGCAGATCGATAACGTCCCGGTCCTCACGGACCCCCAGAACTGGGCGTCGCGATCGCACCAAGAGCTCTACGCCGCGGTGCACAACAACAACGACCCCGGTCAGGCCGGCCAGATCAGCTCCGACTGGAGCAAGTACGGCAACGAGCTGACCGAGGCGTCGCGGACCATCAACTCGGTGATCACCGCGTCGGAGTCCAAGTGGACGGGTGCGGCCGCGGAGGCCGCGCGGGACGCGATGAAGAAGCTCGGTGACTGGGTCGACGAGACCGCCAAGACGGCCGTCGACGTCGGCACCAAGGTCGCCGACCAGGGCCGCGTCATGGAGTCCGCCCGCGCGCAGATGCCCGCCCCCATCGAGTTCGACTACGCCAAGGCGGCCGCCGCCCTGTCGCAGCCGGGCACGCCCGCGTTCGTGCTGGCCTCCGCGGACATCGCGCTGGCCAACGCCGCGTCGCGCGCCGCGCACGACCAGGCCGTCACCGTGATGACCTCGATGGAGAACGACTCCCGGCAGATCGACTCGTCGGTGCCGACCTTCAAGCCCCCGTTCAACCCGACGACCGGCCAGACCGAGGAGCCGGTGATGGCGGTGGCCCGCTCGGGTGCCGCTCCCGCGCTCGGCGCCGTGGACGCGTACATGTCCACGCAGACCGCGAGCGCCGGTGCCGTCGCCGCACCGCCGAGCGTCAACGGTGGCGCGGGCGCCGGAGCCGGTGGTGCCGGCGCCGGTGGTGGCGCGGGTGCGGGCGGCGCCGGTGGTGGCGCCGGCGGCAGCCAGCCCGCCGCGGCGAGCTACACCCCGCAGGCCCCCGGCTACACGGCCCCCGGTGCCACGGGTACCGGCGCGGGTGCGGGCACCGGTGGCGGTGCGGGCGGAGGCGGCGGCAGCAGCTACACGCCGCAGATGCCGAGCTACAACCCCGGCACCACGAACACGTCCGCGTCGACGTACACGCCGACCGCGCCGAACTACAACCCGGCCGCGAGCTCGGGCAGCACGTACACCAGCGGTGCCGGTGGCGGCAGCAGCACCTACACGCCGCAGCTGGGCGGTGGCTACACGCCCGGCGTGACCACCGGCGGCACCACGAACAAGGGCGGCAGCAACCAGTACACGCCGCAGGTCCCGAAGGTCCCGACCGTCGGCAAGGACATCTCGAACCCGAACTACGTCCCGCAGAACCCGAAGTTCAACCCCACCGCCCCCGGTTACACCGGTCCCGGCGGGACGGGCGGCTTCGGTGGCGGCGGCGCGGGCGGCGGTGCCGGTGGTGCCGGTGGCGGCGCGGGCATGAAGGGCGGCCCCATGCCGTTCACCCCCTCGATGGGTGGTGGCGGCGGCGGTGCCGGCGGCGGCGGCGCGTTCGGCGGCGGTGCGACCGGTGGCGCGGGCGGTGCGATGACGCCTGGCGGCTCGGCCGGTGTGCAGGGCCAGATGCGCGGCGGCATGCCGATGGGCATGACCGGCCCCGGTGGTGCCTCCGCCGCGGGTGCCGGCATGGGTGGTGCCCCGATGGGTGGCGCTCCCGGCGGCGGCAAGGGCGAGGACGACAAGGAACACCGCTCCGCGAGCTACATCATGGGCGGCGACCTGTTCGAGATGCCCGGCGAGAACCTGCCCCCGTCGGTCATCGGCGCCGCGAAGGTCAAGAAGCAGAAGGGGTCAGAGCAGTCGTGATCACGCCGGAGTTCCTGCTCTCGCCGCGCGAGTTCGACGTCCTGTGGCACGAGCTGCGGCTCGGCCGGGTGCCGTACCCGCTGGACGTGCCGAGCGAGGGCGACACCGAGCAGGACCGCCGGGTGCTGCGTGAGAACACGCTCGACGAGCTGCGCCAGCGGGGCCTGGTGGGCAACCAGCGGCTGGAGGACCACCTCCGGCTGCTGGACGACCACCGGGTCTCCGTCGACGCCGTCGCCGGCCTGGACCGGACCGTGCGGGCGCTGGCCGCCTCCAACGGCGACCGGGCCGTGCTGGCGATCATCGACGACGACCGGGTGGGGTTGCTGACCATCCGGGAGACCGGCATCGCCCGCGAGATCGTGCGGGTGCTGCCCGACGGTGAGCCCGGTCCCGGCACGGCGGTGAACGTGCGGGTGGAGACGCTGAAGGAAGCGGTCGCGATCAAGGAGGCGGAGGAGCAGAACACCTCCGACGACCTCTTCGGCGTGGCGGAGGACGAGGGCGACGACGAGCTGAACGCGTTGCAGCAGGCCGGCCTCTCCCCCGCGGACGCCAAGCAGTTCGGCGAGCTCGCGGCGAACCGCGTCGCGGGCGGCCAGTTCGGCGTCACCCGCGACCAGCAGCGCTCCGGTGTCGTGATCAACTGGTTCGACACCCACCAGGGCCGTTACCTGATGGTCAACTCGGACGGCTGGCTGAGCGTCTCGCCGACCGACAACGACCGCATCGCCACCCGTATCGACGCCGCGCTCGCGTGAACTGATTCACGCCGCAGTTGAACCACCGCCGCCGGAGGACCGTGTGACATCCGCGAACCCTTACCAGTGGGTCGAAGAGTACGAGGCCAAACTGGCCGACCTGAAGCAGAAGTCGGAGAACCTGACGGAGAACTTCGCCGCCGCCTCCGCGACCGTGACGTCCAAGGACGGCGCGGTGACGGTGACGGTGGGCCCCAACGGCGGCTTGCAGAACCTCCAGCTGGGTCACCGCGCGATGGAGCTGGGCGGACCCCGGCTCACCGCGGCGATCCTGGAGACGGCGCGCAAGGCCCAGAAGCAGGCGGCCGAGCAGGTGCTCGAGCTCTTCAAGCCGCTCGGCGAGGGCACCGAGGCCTACCAGATGGTCTCGGACTCGATCCCGGCGGACGACTCCGAGGTCGAGGAGAACGACAACTACGACGAGGTCGACGACGACGAGCCGGAACCGGCTCCTCCCGCTCCCCCGGTGAGCAGGCCCGCGGCGGCACCGCAGCCGCCGCCGGTCCGCGGCAGGGCCCGCGCGGCCGACGACGATGACGACGACAACCAGCCCTGGTAAGGAACCACGATGACAGCGCCTGAAAAACCACTTCCGTCGCCTCCCGGGATGAACATCACCGAGGAGAACAAGCTCAAGGGCTCGTTGTTCATCGAGGCCTACGGCAGTCTCATCGACGGCATCAGCAAGGACGCGGAGTCCGAGACCGAGAAGGCTCTCGACATCACGTTCAACGCGATCGGTGCCGCCTCGGCCACGGTGATGCTCGCGATCGACCCGCTGGGCAGCATCATCGGTGCCGGTGTCGGCTGGCTGATCGAGCACGTGTCGTTCCTGCGCGACGCCCTGAACCAGGTGATGGGCAACCCGGAGGAGATCCAGGCCAACGTCGAGGCCAACAAGGCCCGCGCGGTCGAGCTCCGCACGCTGGCCGCGGACCACAAGAACGGCCTCGCGACGTTCGACGGCTGGACCGGTCAGTCCTCCGAGCGGTTCAAGACGTCGATGGACGGCATGTACCAGGAGCTCGACGAGCTCGCGAGCGCCGTCGAGACCAAGGCCAAGATCGTCGCGATCATGGGCATGCTGGTCACGGTGCTGCGCGACATCGTCCGCGACCTGATCGCCCAGCTGATCGGTTCGCTGATCGGTGGCGCGCTCATCGCCGCCGCGATGATGATCCCGACCTTCGGCGCCTCGATCCCGATCTTCTGCGGTTTCGCGGTCGGCAAGGCCGTCGCGCTGGGCGTGAACATCGCGTCCCGCGTCGCGCGCGTCGTGGCGGCTCTCGGCCGTCAGATGAAGCGCATCGGCGACGTCGACGACATCATGAAGAAGATCAGCAAGGGCTGGGAGCGCTTCGAGAACGGCGCCGACGCGGCCGAGATCGGCTACGAGGGCTACAAGGCGCAGAACGACGTCGACAAGGCGGTCGACGGTGCGCGCGGCGGCACCCCGCCCGGCCAGGGCACCGGAACCGGCACGGGTACGGCCACCGGCACCGGTACGGCGACCGCCAGCGTCGCGGGCGCCAAGATGCTCGCGGACACCACCGCCGCCCAGGCGACGCTGCAGAACCGCGTCGGCACGGTCCTGCCCGACGGCACGCAGCCGACCGGCTTCGCGACGGCCAGGATGGCCGACGCGCCCACCGGCTTCGCGACCGCCACGACCGCGAGGATGGCCGACGCACCCGTCCAGCCCACCGGCTTCGCCACCGCGAGGATGGCCGACGCGCCGCTGCAGCCCATGCAGCGCGGTGAGCTCCGGCAGATGGACGCCCTGCAGCCGATGCAGCAGGGCGAGCTCAGGAGCAGGGACGCGCTCGAGCCGACGCAGGGCGTGCGCGCCATGCGCATGGCCGACGCGCCGCTGCAGCCCATGCAGATGGGCGAGCGGATCGCCGCCGAGCCCATGCAGCCGCTCCAGGCGAGGCAGTACGCCGAGCCGATGCAGCCGTTGCAGCCCATGCAGCGCGCTGAGCCGATGCAGCCGCTCCAGCCCGTGCAGGCGTTCGAGCGGGCGGAGGTGCAGCCGATGCAGGCCGTGCACCGCACCGAGATGGCCCAGCCGCTCCAGCCGATGCAGGCGTTCGAGCGCGTGGAGGCCCAGCCGGCCCAGCTGTTCCAGCGCGCCGAGATGGCCACGGACTCGACGATGACGTCCGGTGTCAGCATGACGGCGGGGACCCCGGTCCACGACGTCCAGCCGATGCAGGCGCGGGAGATGTACTACAGCGACTCCACGCCGTCGTCCGAGCCGCTCCAGCCGATGTCGGCGGGCTACGAACCGATGGCGCGGACGCAGATGTCCCAGACGTTCGAGGCCCTCACGCCGACGCAGCCGCGGGAGTACTACGCGCAGGCCGAGGCCCAGCCGGCCTACGAGAGCGTCAACCCGCTCATGGCGAGTGAGCCGCTCCGGCCCACCGCGGCCTTCGAGTCGGGCGGTCAGGTGGACGGCGGCGCAGCGCAGCCGTTCCGCCAGGCAGTCGCCTCCGAGCGCCCCGCACGGCCGACAGAGTAAGTCCAGCCGACAGCCGGGACCGCGGGTCCCGTCTCGTTCTGACGCAGTACTGGAGAAGCGCCGCTCATGGCCAAGGGGAACGTCAATCCCAACCCGGCACCGAACCCGAACCCTTCGGTGAACCCGGGATCCACGCCGCCACCCAGCACGGGTACCGGCGGTGGCGGTCCCACCGGCAACAGCGGTTTCTCCATGAACGACTCCTCCATGCAGGGGTTGCAGAGCAAGGCGGGTGACCTCGGGTCCCGGCTGTCGAGCATCTCGGGCGGCCTGCGCGGCCTGAACTTCAGCGGCAACGCGCTCGGCCCGATCGGGCTGTTCGCGGTGCCGGCGCTGAACGCGTCCAACGACAACGCCGTGTCGCAGGCCGACAAGGGCGCCAAGGCGTTCACCGACGTCCAGAGCAAGCTCAAGGCCACGCAGCAGACGATCGTCAACACGGACACGAACCAGCAGAAGAGCTTCCAGTCGTTCGACACGTCCACGACGGCCAAGCCGCCACCCGGATCGGCGAACACCACCCTGGGCAACAACCCCCAGGGCGGCCCCAACTACCAGGGGACGAACGGGATCAAGGGCGGTGGCGTCAGCACCGTCGGCAACAACGTGGCGGGCGGTCCGAACGCCACCGGTCCCAACGCCATCAAGGGCGGCGGGGTCAACACCACCGGCAACAACGTCGCGGGTGGCCCGTCCGTCGGTGCCACGCCGAACGTCAAGGGCGGCCCGGCCGGCACGACCTCGCCCGGCGGCACGAAGGCGCCCGGCGGCCCGTCCGTCGGCGCGGCCCCGAACGTCAAGGGCGGCGGCCCGGCCAGCTTCACCCCCACCGCACCCGGCTACAACGGCCCCGGCGCGACCCCCGCACCCAACGTCAAGGGCGGCTCTGCCAGCACCACCACGCCCGGCGGCACCAAGGCCCCCGGCGGCCCGTCCGTCGGCGCGACCCCCAACGTCAAGGGCGGTCCGGCGAGCTTCACCCCGACCGCACCGGGCTACAACGGCCCCGGCGCGACCAACCCCGGTGCCGCCGGCGGCAAGGGCGGCAGCACGCCCAGCGTCAAGAGCCCGGCCGCGTTCACCCCCACCGCACCCGGCTACAACGGCCCCGGCGCGACCAACCCCGGTGGCACCGGCGGCAAGGGCGGCAGCACGCCCAGCGTCAAGAGCCCCGCGGCGTTCACCCCCACCGCACCCGGCTACAACGGCCCCGGCGCGACCACGCCCGGTGGGTCGACCAAGCCCGGCAGCACTCCCGGCAGCACCCCCGGCGGTCCGAAGAGCCCCGCGCCGTTCACCCCGACCGCACCCGGCTACAACGGGCCCGGCTCGACCACGCCCGGTGGCGGCGGCAAGCCGGGCGCCACGCCCGGCGCCACGCCCGGTGGCAGCGCCGGTGGTGTGGGTGGCGGTGCCAAGGCGCCCGCCGCGTTCACCCCGACGGCTCCCGGTTACAACGGCCCCACCACCCCCGGTGGCTCGGCCGGCGTGACGTCCGGCTCGCAGGGCACCGCGAACCCCACGACGGGCGGTGGTGCCCGCGGTGGCACGGGTGCCGGCGCGTCGCCGGGCATGGCACCCCCGATGGCCCCCGGTGGCGCACCGGGTGGCGCGGGTGCCAGCGGCGGTGAGCGGGGCGGCAACAAGTTCGGCGGCTCCGTCCCCAACCAGAACAAGGGCGCGTTCGACGCACCCAAGCCCCCCACGCCCGACAGCACCATCACCAGGGCGCCCGGCAGCTCGTCCTCGACGCCCCCGCCAGCGCCGAAGCCGAGCATCCCGGCGCCGTTCACCCCGACCGCGCCCGGTTACAACGGGCCCGGCGCGGTGCCCGGCTCCAACGGCGCGACCCCCGGCTCGAACCCCGGCTCCACGACTCCCGGCTCGACGCCGGGGTCCACGCCGGGCTCGACGCCCAAGGCACCCGCCGCGTTCACCCCGACGGCGCCCGGCTACAACGGCCCCGGCGCGGTCCCCGGCTCGAACGGCGCGACTCCCGGCTCCACGCCGGGTGGGTCGACGCCCGGTGGCTCAACGCCTGGCGGTACCACTCCGGGTGGTGCCACGCCTGGTGGTTCCGGGCCGAAGGCACCCGCGCCGTTCACCCCCACGGCGCCCGGCTACAACGGCCCCGGCGCGGTCCCCGGCTCCAACGGTGCGACCCCCGGCCCGCAGAGCACGGCGGTCACCTCGCCGTCGCAGGGCGCCCCGCGCGGCGGCGCCACCCCGGGCCCTGTCCCGTCCTCCGCGGCCAACGCGGGCGGCATGGCGCCGCCCATGGCCCCCGGTGGCGCTCCCGGCGGAGCCGCGACCGGCGGCGAACGCGGCGGCAACAAGTTCGGCGGCTCCGTTCCCAACCAGAACAAGGGCGCGTTCGACGCACCCAAGCCCCCGACGCCCGACAACACGATCACCAGGGCCCCCGGCACGTCGTCCTCGACGCCGCCGCCTGCCCCGAAGCCGACCCCGCTGTCGCCCCCGCCGAGCTCGACGACGCCCAACGCGTCCACCGCTCCGCCCGCGCCGGCGCGCCCGGCCCCCGCGGCCCCGCCGGTCAACACCCCCGGCACCCCCGCGCCGAACACCCCGCCCCCGGCCCAGACGCGCCCGGCTCCGGCCACGCCTCCGGTGAACACGCCTCCGGCCAACACGCCGAACGCGAACACGCCGCCCCCGGCGCAGACGCGTCCGGCCCCGGCCGCACCCCCGGCCACCACGCCGAACCCGGCGCCGAACACGAACACGCCCCCTCCGGCGTCTTCGCGCCCGGCCCCGCCGCCCGTCAGCGCGCCGCCCGTCAGCGCGCCGCCGGTCAACACGCCGTCGACGAACGTCCCGTCGAGCAACACGCCTTCGACGAACACCCCGTCGACGAACACGCCTCCGGCGAACGCTCCCTCGACCAACACGCCATCGGCCAACACGCCTCCGGCGAACGCTCCCTCGACCAACACGCCGCCGGCCAACACGCCCCCGGCGAACACTCCGCCGCCCAGGCAGGACACGGCTCCGGCGTCCCAGCAGCCGAAGGCGGACACGCCGCCTCCGGCGCAGACGCGCCCGGCCCCGGCCGCACCCCCGGTCAACACGCCGAGCCCGAACACGCCTCCGGCCAACGTGCCTCCGGCGAACACCCCGCCGGCGAACGTGCCCCCGGCCAACACGCCGAACGCCAGCACGCCTCCGGCCAGCGCGCCGCCGGTGAACACGCCTCCGGCGAGCACCCCGCCCGCCAACACCCCACCGGCGAACGTGCCTCCGGCCAACACCCCGCCGGTCAACACGCCCTCGGCGAACACCCCGCCTGCCAACACGCCGCCGGCGAACACGCCCCCGGCCAACACCCCGCCG
>NZ_DASVFL010000070.1:0-3744 GCF_036380075.1 Lentzea sp.
CCGTGGTCCATAGGGGACGACATCTCGCGGGACGCCGCCACTTGGGACCGTGGTTCAGCCGATCGGGAGGAGTGCCACGTCGATGGCG
This sequence comes from Lentzea sp., assembly GCF_036380075.1. Taxonomy (NCBI): domain Bacteria; kingdom Bacillati; phylum Actinomycetota; class Actinomycetes; order Pseudonocardiales; family Pseudonocardiaceae; genus Lentzea; species Lentzea sp. The sequence goes on from NZ_DASVFL010000070.1 coordinate 89, forward strand.
TTGTTCGACGCGATGTCCGTGTCGTTGTTCGACGCCACGTCGGTGTCGTTGAACGAGTCGTCGACGTCGACGCTGTTGTCGGTGTTCAACGAGTCGTCGATGCTGTTGTCGGTGTTGAACGAGTCGTCGGCGCTGTTGTCGGTGTTGGTCTCCGTCTCGCGGTTGAACGAGTCGTCGATGTCGACGCTGTTGTCCGTGTTGAAGGAGTCGTCGACGTCCAGGCTGTTGTCGGTGTCGTGGGAGTCGCGCTGGTCGGTCTCGCTGCCGTTGCTCGCGACCGCGACGTTGCCGGAGCCGTAGGCCTCGACGTCGGTCGAGTTGTCGCTGACCTCGTAGTTCCCCGACGCCGGCCCCTCGCCGATCACGACGGCGCCGCCGTTGCTCGCCGCGGCGGATCCCACGTGGTTGACGTCGTTGCCGTCGCCGACGACGTTGCGGTCGCCCGTGGTCACGGTGCCCATGATGTCGTCGCCCGCGGCCACGGCGCCGTCGCCGGACGCGACCACGGGGTCGTTGTCGAACCACTGCATCACGTCACCGTCGGCCCAGATGTTCTGGTTCACCGAGTTGTCCAGCACGGTGTTGTGGCTGTCGCTCCACGAGTAGTGCTGCGTGATGTAGTTGATCTCGCGGATGGCCCCGTGCATGCCGTCGTCGCCGTGAGCGGGCGGCGGCGGAGGCGGCGGCGCGTGGTGCACGTGCGGGCTGTTGCCGTTGCCACCGCCGTTCAACTCCCGGTCGAACGAGTTGCTCTGCGCGGTCTGCACGCTGTCCACGATGAGCGGTCTCGCGTCGCGGACGTCGGCGCCGCACAGGTCGTCGAACCCGTGCTCGCTCAGCACCCGCTGAGGGCTGGCGTGGAACTCGGCACGTGCGTCCTCGTCGTGGAGCAGGCTGAGGATGAACTGGAGAAGGCTCATGTTGGCCATCGGAGGCACCCTTCGTTCGAAGCTGATGCCGATAACCGTACGTAGCGAAAACCCCCGTGCAATCGGGATGAGATCCCTGTTCCACCCGACCCTGCGTTGGGGGCCACGAAGCGGCCGTTAGGGGATCGTGCGAAGTGAGAAATTAGGGGAGTGGAGCGGTAATGCCTGCCGACGCCCTGGCGATTTTTCCAGTGGAGCGCGACGGTGCCGATGCCCGAGGCGATGGTCCTGCTGATGACGTTCCGTGACTTTCTGCTACCCGATCGGAGGCGACGCGGATGTCCTACGTACTTGGCGTCGACTTGGGAACGACCTTCACCGCCGCCGCGGTCTGCCGCAAGTCCGGGGGTGGGTGGGGCAAGGTCGAAGTGCTGCCGCTCGGCTCGAGATCGAGCTCGACGAGCTCGGTGTTGTTCTTCGGCACCGACGGGACGGTGCTGGTGGGCGAAGCGGCCGAACGGCGCGCGCTGACAGTCCCGGAAGGGGTGGCCCGGGAGTTCAAGCGCCGCATCGGAGACAGGACACCGATGCTGCTCGCAGGTCAGCCGCACACCGCCCACGCACTCGCCGCCCGGCTGGCCCGGTGGGTGGTCGACCGCACGGCCGAGCGAGAAGGCGGCCTGCCCGACCGGCTCGCCATCACGCACCCCGCCGGGTGGGGCGAACACAAGAAGGGCCTGCTCGCCGAGGCGCTGGACGACGAGGGACTGGGTGACGCGGTGCTGCTCAGCGAACCCGAGGCCGCCGCGTTCGAGTACAGCAGCATCGAACGCGTCGAAGCCGGCAGCACCGTCGCGGTCTACGACCTCGGTGGCGGCACCTTCGACGCCGCCGTGCTGCGCAAGATCGACGACGTCCGGTTCGAGCTCCTCGGGGAGCCCGCCGGTGTCGAGCGGCTGGGCGGTGTCGACTTCGACGACGCCGTCTTCGGGCACCTGCGGGGAGCGTTCGCGGAAGGGCTCGGCGATCTCGTGCCGGACGACGAGGTGGCGATGTCCGCGGCGGCGAGGTTGCGGCGTGAGTGCACCGAGGCGAAGGAGGCGCTGTCCACCGACACCGAGGTCACCATTCCTGTGCTGCTGCCCGGTGTGCAGTCCCAAGCACGGATGACCCGCGGCGAGTTCGAGGCGTTGATCCGCCCCGCGCTGGAGGACACCGTCGAGCTGCTGCGCAGCACCATCCGTTCGGCGAGCCTGACCGAAGCGGACGTCGACGCGGTGCTGCTGATCGGCGGCTCCTCGCGGATCCCCCTGGTGAGCCAGTTGCTGTCACAGCAACTGGGCAGGGCCGTGGTCGTGGACTGCGACCCCAAGAGCACCGTCGCACAGGGCGCGGCTCGGACCGTCGTCCCCGTGGAGAAAGCCACCGCTCCGGTGGTCTCCAGTGCCACGCAGCCCCCGGCCCGGCCGGAGGTCGAGAACATCCCGCTGGTGCTTCCCCGGCCCGAGCCACGCCGGCGGCTGCTGCGCCCCAAGGTGCTGGTGGGTGCCACCGTGCTCGCGGTCAGCGGGATAGCCGCTTTGAGCGCCATCACCGTCGACATCACCCCCGACAGTCTCGAGTCATCGTCCTCCTCCTCGCCCGCCGCGCAGGCGGCATCACCGCAACAGCCGCAGGCACAACCGCAGCAGTCACCCGTGGCGCAGCGGCAGGACCGGTCGAACCCCACCGTTGCGCAGACGAAGCGCAAGGCAGGACCGAACATCCCGGACGAGGGCCTGACCTCCAACGCGAGCACGGCGACGCCCGCGCCAGCGGCCGGAACGTCCACTCCGGACTCCAGCGGCACGCCTCTGGGGATCCTGCAGAGCCCTTCGAACACACAGCAGGACCCGACTGCGACCACACAGGACCCTACCGCGACGACCCAGGACCCGACCGCCACCACGCAGAACCCACCCCCGGCCACGCAGGATCCACTGCCGACGACGCAGGATCCGACGCCCACGACCCAAGATCCGCCCCCGCCGACCGAAGCGCCACCGCTCACGACCGTCGGTCCGCCCGCGACCACGCAGGATCCGACGCCGACGACTCAGGACCCGCCGCCGACGAGTGCGCAGATGACCTGAGCCGGCGAACGAGCCCGCCGGATGCGCTCCACATGACGGCTCCCGGTGTCGGATGTGCTGAGTTGCGGCGGACTCGACCTGGCGGCTTGTTCGCTCACGCGGCACCTGCGGCCAGCGGCGGGTGCACACGCTGACATCGCGTCGGCAAATGAGGTTGGTCAGGACATCGTCGTGCACGGCACGACAGCCCACACGGACTTGCCCGTTGCGCGCCGAACCACACCCCACCGTTCGGACAACTTGTCCACGATCACCAGTCCGCGGTTGCGCACCGAGTCGAGTGCGGGAGATCGCAACCGGGGCATGGCAGGCGAGGAGTCCTCGGCGACGATGGTGACGACGCAGGGATCGGCCGACGTGCGCAGCATGAGCCGTGCCGGGAACCGGGCGTGGTCGAACACGTTGGACACGAGTTCCGAGATGACGAGGAGCACGTCGACGAGGTCGTCCTCGACCAGGTCGCGCAGCACCGGCCGAGCCCATCTGCGCACCTCGGCGATGTCGTCGACATCGCGAACGAGTTCGCGTGTGCTCCACTCGCCACCAGGATCCGCGTCAGCCACGACAGGGCTTCCTTCTTCTGGCGTCACGTCCAGGAGGTACCTCGGCTGAACCGGGCAAAACCCGGTGGGTTGGGGTGCTCGTCACGAGCGGG